>CAZUSM010000019.1:0-17669 GCA_964623675.1 uncultured Oscillospiraceae bacterium | reverse complement strand
AGGGGCTGTCCGTTTTGGAAACGGACGCGAAAAGCGGCAGGGGAGTGAACGGCTTCGTCCCCGCCGTGCGCCGCCTCTTGGCCGACAAGCTGCGCGAGTATGAGCAAAAGGGTCAGGTCGGCCGCCCGCTGCGCGTGATGATTCTCGGCATTCCCAACGTCGGCAAGTCCACGTTCATCAACAAGGTCGCCGGGCGCAAGGCCGCCGTCGCCGGGGATAAGCCCGGCGTCACGCGCGGCAGACAGTGGATCAGCATTGACCGCTCGCTTGACCTGCTCGACACGCCGGGCATACTTTGGCCGAAGTTCGATTCGCAAGAGGTGGGCGAGCTGTTGGCCGTCACCAACGCGATTAAGGCCGACGTCATCGACAAAGAAACCCTCGGCGCAAACTTCATGCTCAGACTGCGCAGGCTCTACCCGCAGGCGCTCACAGAGCGGTATAAAATCGAGCCGGACGAGGAAATGAACGGCTATGAGCTGCTGGAAGCAGCGGCGAAAAAGCGCGGCTTTCTCGTCTCGCGCGGCGAATATGACATTGAGCGCATGGCAAACACCCTCTTGACCGAGTATCACGACGGCAAGCTCGGCCGCCTGACGTTGGAGACGCCCGATGAATGAACTTTGGACACTTGAAAACGAGCTTTATGACAGCGGCATTAGCCCCCTTTGCGGCGTGGATGAGGCCGGGCGCGGCCCGCTTGCCGGGCCTGTGTGCGCCGCGGCGGTGATTCTCCCGCGCGGCATCGACATACCGGGCTTGAACGACTCCAAAAAGCTCAGCGAGAAAAAGCGCGAGGCGCTTTATGACGTGATTTGCCGCGAGGCCGTGACTTATGGCATCGCTTTTGCCACGGTCGAGGAGATTGAGCGGCTGAACATTCTGCAAGCGACGTTTTTGGCCATGAACCGCGCCATCGCGGCGCTCGCCGTTGCGCCGCAGCTCGCCCTCATCGACGGCAACCGCAGCTCCGGCATTGAAGCGCCGTCCCGCTGCGTCATCAAGGGCGACGCCACCTGCGCCGACATCGCCGCCGCGTCCATTCTCGCCAAGGTCACGCGTGACAGATACATGCTGGAGCTTGACGAAAAGTATCCGCAGTATGCTTTTGCCAAGCACAAGGGGTACGGCACGGCGCTGCACTATGAGCGCTTGCGCGAATACGGCGCGAGCGAGGTGCACAGAATGAGCTTTTTGAGAAAGATGCACTGATGAACACGAAACAGCTTGGCCGCTTCGGCGAGGAGCAGGCCGCGAAGTTCCTGCGCAAAAAGGGCTTTCGCATAGTCGAGATGAATTACACCTGCCGCTTGGGCGAGATTGATATAATCGCGGAAAACCGTGATTTCATCGTCTTTGCCGAGGTCAAGCTGCGCAAAAACGCCGACTTTGCCGAGGCGCGAGAATTCGTCACCCGCACGAAGCAGCGCAAAATCATCGCCACGGCGAAGCTGTGGTTGACGGCCTACACCGGCGACAAGCAGCCGCGTTTTGACGTCATCGAGGTGTATGCGCCCCAAGGCGAGCGCGGCGCGCTGACCATAAATCAAATAGAAAACGCGTTTATGTGATATAGTGCTCATTATTATGTAAGCGCGCATAAGCGCGCTTATGCCCCAGCGTCAGCAGTCGCAGCAAGTGCCGCGCGGGCAGAAGGTCGAGCAATACGTCTCGCCCTTGGTACAGGCCTTTTCGTTTTGCACGCTTATCTTGGCCGCACTGCAATGGCAGTCAATGGTGTTGTACTTGCAATTGGTGACGTCGCAGGCCACGCCGGGGTTGCCCCCGCATTTTTTCTCGCTCATGGTTTTGCCTCCTATAGTAATATGGGTTCGGCATTATTCTTTGCGCCGTGGGCAAATTTATTCCGTTGAAAGTGAGGTTGACATGGCTCTTTACGCAATCGGCGATTTTCATCTCGCCCTCGGCATGGACAAGCCCATGGACGTTTTCGGCGAAAAATGGGCAAACCACGAGCAAAAGCTCAAAGCCGCGTTTTCAACGCTGACGGACGATGATGTCACCGTCCTTTGCGGCGATTTGAGCTGGGCGATGAGCATGGAATCCGCGCGCGAGGATTTTCTCTTTGTCAACTCTCTCCCCGGCAAAAAGCTCATCATAAAAGGCAATCACGATTATTGGTGGAGCACCGCCGCCAAGGCCGAGCGCTTTTTCGCCGAAAACGGCATTGACAGCATCGGCATCATTCACAATAATTTTTTCCCCTACGGTGATTATGCCCTCTGCGGCACTCGCGGGTGGTTTTTCGAGGAGGAAAAAGGCGGCGAGCATGACAAAAAGATAATGCGCCGCGAGATAATGCGCCTTGAGGCCTCGCTCGACGCGGCAGGGGAGAGGGAGAAAATCGTCTTTCTCCATTACCCGCCGGTGTTTCTCAATTACGAGTGCCCGGAGATATTGGAGCTTTTGAAACGGCACAATGTGCGCCTGTGCTGTTATGGGCACATTCACGGCAAAGCGTGCCGCTGCGCCTTCAATGGGTGGAAAAACGGCACGGAGTACCGCCTCGTTTCGGCTGATTTTGTCAATTTCACCCCCGTCAAACTGGCGGATTGAGCAAAAAATTAAAATATACTGCAAATAGTCATTGATTTTATGAAAGAAATCTGCTAATATATCCAAGGTTATGCACATATAGAGGAGGAAATCAATCATGATTCTCAAGAACGTAGAAAAGAAAGAAAATAATTCCGCGGCATTTCAGGTCGAAACCGACAAGGCCGAGTTTGAAGCGGCTGTCAACAAGGCTTATCTGAAATCCAAGAGCAATATATATATTCCCGGCTTCCGCAAGGGCAAAGCCCCCCGCGCAGTCGTCGAGGGCATGTACGGCGCAGAGGTGTTCTATCAGGACGCGCTTGACGAGCTTGCCCCCACCGCATTCGAGTTCGGCCTCACCGAGTCCGCACTGAGAATGGTCGGCTCTCCCGCCATCTCCGATGTCAACGTCACCGATGAGCGCACCGCGTCTTTCACCTTTGACATTACCCTCTACCCCGAGGTCACCCTCGGCCAGTACAAGGGTCTTGAGGCCGAAAAGGATGCCGTTGTCGTTGATGACGCCAAGGTTGACGAAGAAATCAGCGCCGTGCGTCGCCGCAATGCGCGCATGCTCCCCATCGAGGATCGCGCCGCCGCAATGGGCGACACCGCCAACATCGACTTCGACGGCTATCTCAACGGTGAGCGCTTCGACGGCGGCAAGGCAGAGGGCTATGACCTTGAGCTTGGCTCCAATTCCTTCGTCCCCGGCTTTGAAGAGCAGGTCGTCGGCATGTCCGTCGGCGAGGAGAAGGACATTAACATCACCTTCCCCAAGGATTACGTCGAGGATCTCGCCGGCAAGGACGTCGTTTTCAAAATAAAGCTCAACAGCCTCACCGCCCCCGAACTGCCCGAACTCGACGACGAGTTTGCCAAGGACGTTTCCGAGTTTGACACTCTCGACGAATACAAGGCCGACGTGCGCGCCAACCTCGAAAAGACCGCCACCGAGCAGGCCGAGAACAAGTTCCGCACCGACATTCTCCGCCAGGCTTGCGACAACCTCGTTGTCGACATCCCCGCCGTCATGGTCGAGGACAAGCTCGAAGAGATGATCCGTGGCTACGCCGCCAATTACGGCCTCACCGACAGAAGCATCCCCCTCGACAACCTCAAGCAGATGATGGGTCTTGACGACGACACCCTCGGCGCAAATCTCCGCCCCGCCGCCGAGTTCCAGGTCAAGAACGACATGCTCATCGAGGCCATTGTCAAGGCCGAGAACATCGAAATCTCCGATGACGACGTTGAGGAATACCTCAAGAAGGTCGCCGAGGACGTCAACGCCACTTCCGAAGACCTCAAGAGCTACTTCGGCATCGACTTCATCAAGGAAGAGTGCAAGAAGGACAAGGCCTCCAACGTGATGTATGACAGCGCCGTCGTCGCTGCGGCCAAGCCCGCCAAGAAGACCAGAGCCAAGAAGACCGCCGACAAGCCCGCCGAGGAAAAAGCCGACGCGGAGACCGAGGCAAAGCCCAAGGCCAAGAGAACCACCAAGGCCAAGAAGGCCGAAGCAGAGGGCGCGGAAGCTGCTGAGCCCAAGGCCGAGGCGAAGCCCAAGACCACCAGAAAGAAAGCCGCCGCAAAGACCGAGGAAAAGGCTGAATAATTCTTTCGGATAAAGGATATGCTCTCTTGGACGCTGATAATTATAAGGAGAGTTTAATACAATGAGTTTAGTACCTTATGTAGTCGAACAGACCAGCCGTGGTGAGCGCTCGTATGACATTTTCTCCCGTCTGCTCAATGACAGAATCGTCATGCTTTCCGAAGAAGTCAACGACACCACCGCCAGCCTCATCGTCGCCCAGCTTCTTTATCTCGAAGCGCAAGACCCCGACAAGGACATACAGTTTTATATCAACAGCCCCGGCGGCAGCGTGACCTCCGGCCTCGCGATATATGACACCATGCAGTATATCAAGCCCGACGTTTCCACGATATGCATCGGCATGGCCGCGTCCATGGGCGCGTTTCTGCTCAGCTCCGGCGCGAAGGGCAAGCGCATCGCTCTGCCCAACGCCGAAATCATGATTCACCAGCCCTCCGGCGGCAGCCAGGGTCAGTGCACCGACATTCAGATTCAGGCCGAGCATATACTCAAAATCAAAAAGAAGCTCAACGCCATCCTCGCCGAAAACACCGGCAAGAGCGTCGACACCATCGAGGCCGACTGCGAGCGCGACTATTTCATGAGTGCCGAGGAGGCACAGACCTACGGTCTTATCGACAAGGTTATTTACAAACGCTGAACCGCAGTTGAGGTTCTTTACTGACATGGGGGAACGGTCGTTCCCCCATAGTTTTAATAATCGGATTTATATTTTTTCATTCGCGCGGCTGTGCCGCAGGGAGGTAGAGTATGGGTAAGCTTGATGACAGACGAAGCATGAGATGTTCATTCTGCGGCAAGCCGCAGGGCGCGGTTGACCGCCTCATCGCCGGAAACGGCAGCTATATATGTGATGAATGTGTGCGCATGTGCGTCGGCATTTTGGACGACGTCGGCGTGTCCGCCCCCACTGTCAACGGGTATGACGGATTGCCGCTCGTTTTTGAAAAGCTCCCGAAGCCGGTGCAGATCAAGGCGCGCCTTGACCAATACGTCATCGGCCAAGACAAGGCGAAAAAGGCTCTCTCCGTCGCGGTTTACAACCATTATAAGCGCATTCTGCATGCCAACAACACCGACGTCGAGTTGCAAAAGAGCAACATTCTCCTCATCGGCCCCACCGGCAGCGGCAAAACCCTTTTTGCCCAGACGCTGGCCAAGATGCTCGACGTGCCCTTTGCCATTGCCGATGCCACCACGCTCACCGAGGCCGGCTATGTCGGAGAGGACGTGGAAAACGTCATCTTGAAGCTCCTTCAGGCCGCAGACTTCAACGTTGAGCGCGCCCAGCGCGGCATAATTTACATCGATGAGATTGACAAAATCGCCCGCAAGAGCGAAAACACCTCCATCACGCGCGATGTATCCGGCGAGGGCGTGCAGCAGGCGCTGTTGAAGCTGCTTGAGGGCACGGTCGCCAACGTTCCGCCGCACGGCGGGCGTAAGCACCCCCAACAGGAGTTTATTCACGTTGACACGACGAATATTCTCTTTATCTGCGGCGGCGCGTTCGACGGGCTGGACAAAATCATCGAAAAGCGCACCAACAAGAAAACCATGGGCTTCGGCGCGGACATTGTCAGCTCCACCGAGCGCGACGTGGGCGAAATCCTCTCCCAAGTTCAGCAGCACGACCTTTTGAAATTCGGCATTATCCCGGAGCTTGCCGGGCGCTTGCCCGTCATCGCCTCGCTTGAAACCCTGACGCGCGAGGATCTTGTCCGCATCCTCACCGAGCCGAAAAACGCCATGACCAAGCAGTATAAGGCGCTTTTCGACTTTGACAAGGTCGAGCTTGAATTCGAGCCGGCGGCGCTTGAAGCCGTCGCCGACAAGGCCGTTGAAATGCACATCGGCGCGCGTGGATTGCGCAGTGTGATGGAGGGCGTCATGACCGACATCATGTACTCTGTCCCCTCCGACCCCACCGTGCGCAAGGTCGTTGTCACGGCGGAGAGCGTCAACGGCGCGGAGTCACCGCGTGTTGTGCGCCTGAACGACACCTGATGCCCACACCCAACCTCCTGAAAGGAGAAAAAGCATGAATAAAATCGAAAATGACGGCGCGATGAATCTGCCTCTGCTCGCCCTGCGCGGCCTCGCGGTTTTCCCCGGCCAGCTTTTGAGCTTTGAGGTCGAGCGCAAAGCGTCTATCGCCGCGCTCAATATGGCCGTCAGATCAAATCAGATAATTTTCCTCGCCGCGCAGCGCGACCTTGCGGTCGACCTGCCGGAGGAGGACGACATATACCACGTCGGCACGATTTGCCGTGTCCGCCAGCAGATTCACCAGCCGCGCGGCGGCATGGCGCGTGTGCTGGTCGAGGGGCTGAGCCGCGGCGTGGCCGAGCATATCGACACCACCGGCGAAAGCCTCACCGCGCGCGTTTATGAGCTGCAAGATCAGCCCGACCGCGTCAGCGCCGCGCGCCGCGAGGCGCTGCTGAGAAGCTGCATGTCGCTTTATGAGGAATATCTCTCCGCAAGCAGCGAGACCGTCAGCGAGCAGATTCTGCACCTTTTGGCAAACCCAACCCCGTCCTTCGTCTCCGACTACCTTGCGCATAATCTGCACTTCTCACTGGAAGACAAACAAGCGCTTTTGGAGGAGCTGCACCCCTGCCGCCGCTTGATGAAGCTGTCCAAGCTCATCAATGAAGAGCTTAACATCCTTTCCATTGAAAAAGAAATCAGCGACGCCGCGCAGGAGTCCATGAACCAAAGCCAGCGCGAATATTATCTGCGCGAGGAAATGAAAGCCATTCAGGCCGAACTCGGCGAGGACGGCGGCGACGGCATTGAGGATTATCGTGAGAAGATTCTCGCCCTTGCCGCGCCGGAGGGAGTGCGCGAAAAGCTTTTGAAAGAGCTGTCCCGCCTTGCCAAGCAGCCGTTCGGCTCGTCAGAGGCGGCGGTCATGCGCGGGTATCTTGACGTGTGCCTTGAAATCCCTTGGGGCGTCACCACGCAAGAAACGCTTGACATCGCCAAGGCGAAAAAGCTGCTGGACGATGAGCACTTCGGCCTTGACAAGGTCAAAGAGCGTGTTTTGGAATACCTCGCCGTCAAGCAGCTTTCGCCCGACGTCAAGGGCGGCCTGCTGTGCCTTGTCGGCCCTCCCGGCACGGGCAAAACCAGCATTGCTATGAGCGTGGCGCACGCCACCAACCGCAAGCTCTGCCGCGTGTCCCTGGGCGGCGTGCACGATGAGGCCGAAATTCGCGGCCACCGCAAAACCTACATAGGCTCTATGCCCGGCCGTATCGTCAGCGGCATCATTCAAAGCGGCAGCATGAATCCGCTCATGGTGCTCGACGAGATTGACAAGCTCGGCTCGGATTATCGCGGCGACCCGTCTGCGGCCTTGCTTGAGGCCTTGGACAGCGAGCAAAACTCCACTTTCCGCGACAATTTCTTGGAGCTGCCGCTGGATTTGTCGGGCGTGTTCTTCATCACCACCGCGAACTCCACCGACACCATCCCCCGCGCGCTCCTTGACCGCATGGAAGTCATTGAACTGCCCAGCTATACCGACGAAGAAAAGCTCGAAATCGCCAAGCGCCATCTCCTGCCCAAGCAGAGGAAAAAGCACGGCTTGAAAGCCTCACAGTTGAAAGTTGATGACGAGGCTCTGCGCGCCGTCATCTCCGGCTACACGCGCGAATCCGGAGTCCGCCGCTTGGAGCGCGAGCTGGCCGCAATCTGCCGCAAGGCGGCCTCCGGCATCGCCGAGGGCAAGTACAAACGCCTCACGGTCAAGCCCGCGAAGCTCCAAGAGCTGCTCGGCGCGGTCAAATACCGCCCCGAACCCTACCGCTTTTATGATGAAGTCGGCCTCGTGCACGGCCTTGCATACACCTCCGTGGGCGGCGAAATGCTCGATGTTGAAGCACTCGTCACCGACGGCACCGGCAAGCTGGAGCTCACCGGCAACCTCGGCGACGTGATGAAAGAATCCGCCAAGGCGGCAATCAGCTTCATTCGCTCCCGCGCCGATAAGCTCGGTATCGACCGCGAGTTTTATAAAAATTGCGATATCCACATCCATTACCCGGAGGGCGCAGTGCCCAAGGACGGGCCTTCCGCCGGCGTGACCACCTGCGTGGCGCTTGTTTCCGCGCTGACCGGGCGGCCTGTGCGCCATGATGTCGCCATGACGGGGGAGATCACCCTGCGCGGCCGCGTCCTGCCCATCGGCGGGCTTCGCGAAAAGACCATGGCCGCGCTGAGAAACGGCGTCAAAACCGTGATTATCCCCGCCGAGAATGCGCCGGATCTCGATGAAATTGACCAGGCCGTGCGCGCAAAGCTCAGCTTTATTCCCGTCAGCTATGCCGATGAGGCGCTGGACGCCGCCCTCTTGCCCGAACGGCGAGAGCACAGCGCGTCCAATGTTCCTGTCGCCATGCTTCAGCAAGGCGCTGACACGCCCACCGTCAGACAGTGACGCAAAAAGCAAAATTTCTAAAAGGAGGGCACTATGGCCGCACTGAACATGAATAAGGCGGAGTTTGTCAAATCCGCCGCGACGCCGTCGCAGTTTGTCCAAAGCTCTGTGCCGTCCGTGGCGTTTGCGGGCAAGTCGAATGTCGGCAAATCCTCCGTCATCAACTGCCTGCTCAATCGCAAAAACTTCGCCCGCGTCGGCTCTGAACCCGGCAAAACCATTCACGTCAACTATTTTCTCATCGACGGCAAGCTCTATTTCGTCGACCTGCCGGGGTATGGGTACGCCAAGGTGTCCCGCGCCGAGCGCGAGCGCTGGGGCAAGCTCATGGAGGACTTTTTCGCCTCCGGGCTTTTCCGCCTCGGCGTCATGATTGTCGACGCGCGCCACAAGCCCACGGCGGACGATGTCACCATGGCCGAGTGGTTCAAGGCCTCCGAGTGGCCGCTCGTGGTCGTCGCCAACAAGCTCGACAAGCTCAAAAAAAGCGAAATCGAGCCGAATCTCGCCCTTATCCGCGAAACCCTTGCCCTTTCCGACGATGTGCGCATCATTCCGTTTTCCGCGCAAAAGGGTCAGGGGCGCGATGAACTGATAAAAGAGCTTACAAAGCTCGTCTGAATCCGACAATTTTCAAAAAATACAGGAGCAAGGCGTTCTTGCTCTTGTATTTTTTCTCCGGATTTGATAGAATATAATCAGACCAAAATTGAGGTGAGTGAAATAGGCGCAATTCAATCAATATGGGACGGCTTTGATTTTACCTATATTCTCAGCATTTTGCTCTCTGTCGTCCCGTCGCTTGTGTGCATCACGCTCCATGAGCTCAGTCACGGCCTCGTGGCCTATAAGCTCGGCGACGACACGGCCAAGCGCGCCGGCCGCCTCACCCTGAACCCCATGAAGCACCTTGACGTCGCGGGACTTTTGATGATGCTTGTTTTCCACGTCGGCTGGGCAAAGCCCGTGCCGGTGAACATGTTTCGCTTCAAAACCCCCAAGCGCGGCATGGCCGTCACGGCCTTGGCAGGCCCTGTCAGCAACATCATCATCGCCGTCGTGTTCTTGTTTCTTTATGGCGTGGCGTACATTCCCCTCGGTTTTTCCGAGGTGGGGGGCTATTTCCTCGCCATGCTGCAGTTGACGGCGTATATCAGCCTCGGTCTCGCCGTGTTCAATCTCATTCCCATCTCTCCGCTCGATGGGTCAAAGGTGCTGTTTGCCCTCATGAGCGATGAAAAGTATTACAAGCTCATGCGCTATGAAAAATACGGCTTTGTCATCATGCTGCTGCTTGTGGCCACTGGCGCGCTCGGCAAGCCCCTTTCGATTGTTATAGATTGGCTTTACGCTGCGATTATCCCCGTCGCGCAGTGCGGCTGTGACATGGTATTTTATCTCTTTTATAAGTGAGTTTTTGATGGAAAATCCCAGTTTTCACCTTGAGGGCATTGTGCATGAAAAGGACGAGTTGCAAGACTTTGAAGGGCCGCTCAGCCTCATTCTCATGCTCCTTTCCAAAAACAAAATAGAAATCCGCGACATCAAAATTGCTGATATCCTTGACCAGTATTTGGCTTATATCGCCGAAATGCAGAGCATGGACTTGGAAGTGGCAAGCGAGTTCATCCAAATGGCGTCGCATCTGCTGTATATCAAAACCAAAACCCTCTTGACCAGCGAGGAAGAGGTGTCCGAGCTTGAAGTGCTCATTGCCTCGCTTGAACAGCTCAAAGCGCGCGACGCGCTTGCCGCCGTTCAAAAAATTGCCCCGGAGCTGAAAAAGGCCTCCGAGCGCGGCATGCTTTATTTCCCCAAGCCCCCCGAACCCCTGCCCAAGTCCTCTGAGGATTATAATTATAAGCATGAGCCGGTGGATTTGTTGAAGGCGCTTCACGCGGTTTATTCGCGTGGCGTGAAAATGCCCGAAACCGCCGAGCTTGAGGACGCCATACCCCACCGCATCATCTATCCCGTCCGCGACAAGACCCGCCAAATCCTCGACCTTTTGCGAAAAGGGGACATGTCCCTCGCCGCGCTTTATCGCGACTGCGTTTCGCGCTCTGAGGTGGTCGCGGCGTTTGTCTCCGTGCTTGAGCTTTGCTCCATGGGCAGCGTCTCCGTCACGAAAAAGGCCGATGATTATCTCATCAGCTTCATCGGCGGCGACGTTGACGAAATAATTGAAAAGATAATTGAGTGATATGTTGAATATTTCATCCGCAATTGAGGCGATACTCTTTGCCTCCGGTGACAGCGTGCCCATCGCGCGCCTGTCGCTCATATTGGAAGCGAGCGAGGGCGAGATTGAATATGCCGCCGCCGCCCTGAACGAAAAATACGAAACCGAACAGCGCGGCATCCGCCTTTTGAAGCTCGACAACAGCCTTCAAATGTGCTCAGCCCCCGAATTTGCCCCGTATATCACCAAAACGCTCGAACAGCGCACCCCGCCCCGCCTCAGCCAGTCCGCGCTCGAAGCGCTTGCCATCGTGGCGTACTTTCAGCCCGTCACAAGGGCGTATATCGATCAGGTTCGCGGCGTGGACAGTTCTTACACCGTCAGCCTTTTGCAACAGCGCGGTCTCATCGCCCCCTGCGGGCGGCTCGACGCGCCCGGCCGCCCGGCGGTCTTCGGCACGACGGACGTGTTTTTGCGCACCATGGGCGTCAGCTCTCTTGACGAGCTGCCCACCCTGCCGGACATGACTTCCGGCGAGGGCATTGAGCAGCTTCAAAACGCAATCGAGCTTTTGCAGAATAAAGACTCTCAGCAGATTAGCTTCAACGAAGTTACAATAGATTCGACCGAGGAGTGATGTAATTGCTTGCCCTGAAAATCATCGGCATAATCGTTGCGATCATCGCGCTCATCATGCTCATACCCGTAGGCGCGGATATCAGCTATATCGGAGGGCAATTCGGCCTGTCTGCGAAAATGTGCGGCGTGCTGCTTCAGCTTTTCCCCAAGCCCGAAGTTGACCCCAACGCCCCCAAAAAAGAGAAAAAGCCGAAGAAACCGAAAAAAGAGAAAAAGAAAAAAGAACCCAAGCCCGCCGAAAACGGTGATGCCGCCGCTCAAAAGCCCAAGAAAAAGCTCAAGCTCAGCTTCACCAAGGAAGAAATATTCTCCCTCGTGCAAAAGGTTTTGCGCCGCTTCGGCCGCTTCGGGCGCAAGTTCCGGGTGGATCGCTTCCTCCTGCACTACACCGCCGCAGGGGACGACCCGTACAACACCGCCGTGACCTACGGCTATGTCAACGCGGCTCTCTCCACCCTCGCCTCGATGTGCCGCGAGCGCTTTGACGTGAGCGACTGCGACGTGTGGACGGACATTGACTTTTCCAAAGAAAAGCTGGAGCTTGACTTCGCCGTCGCGTTCAGCATCCGCATTGGCGCGTTCTTCGGCCTCATTTTCGGCATAGTCGGCAGCGCGCTGGGCATACTCATCAAAAACCAGTGCCGCCTCCTCGGCGAAAAGCTGTTTCACGGCAAGGAAAAGAAAGTTGACGACGCTCCCGTCGTTGATATAGAAATGGAAAAAGAAAATAATATACAGGCAGAGGAAAGGATGAACTCAAATGGATAACAACCCTATCAGCCAGCTCATGCAGACCACCATGGAGAACGTGAAAAACGTCCTCAAAGTTGACACCGTTGTCGGCGACCCGATAATCACGCCCGACGGCATCACCCTCGTCCCCATCTCCAAAATCAGCCTCGGCTTCGGTGGCGGCGGCGTGGAATTCAACAGCAAAAAGGCCGGCACAGACCGCCCCTATGGCGGCGGCAATGCCACCGGCGTCAAGATTGAGCCGATCGGCTTCCTCGTCATCAAAGAGGGCACGGTCAGAATGATCAACGTCACTCCTCCCGCCGGCAACACCGTCGACAGAATCATCGACATGGTGCCGCAGGTCATGGATCGCGTGGACAATTTCATCGACAAGCAGAAGAAAAAGTAATTTCCAACGCGGAATAAAATTTCATCGTTTGTCAATAATAAGCACTGCCCAAATTATAAAGGGTGGTGCATATTATTAAGCAGAATAAACGACCCATTCGCATAATCGCCGCCTCGCTGGCCGTGTGCGCGGTGCTTTCCGCGCCCGCCTTTGCCGAGGGCGCGCCGAGTGCGCCTAAAGTCAGCGCGCAAAGCGCCATTGTCACCTCCGGCGGGGCGGTGCTCTATGCCAAAAACCCCGATCTCCGTCTCCCGATGGCGAGCACGACCAAGCTCATGACCGCCATAATCGCGCTTGAAAGCTGCGCGCTCGATGACGCCGTGGAGATTAAAAGCGAATATTGCAACATCGAAGGCTCGTCCATGTACCTCACGCCGGGCGAGACGCGCACCGTGCGCGAGCTTTTGCTCGGATTGCTGCTCGTTTCCGGCAATGACGCCGCCTCGGCGCTCGCCGGGCACATCGCGGGGGATGATGCGCACTTTGCCGCGCTCATGAACGCCAAGGCGACCGAGCTTGGCATGAAAGACACGCATTATGTAAACCCGCATGGTCTCACCGACCCAGCGCATTACACCACCGCGCGCGACCTTGCGCGCTTGATGGATTACTGCATGCAAAACCCGCTCTTTGCCGAGCTGGACGCCATGCCGCAGTGCACCGTGGACGGCAAGCTGCTTTTGAACCACAATCGGCTTTTGCAGAGCTGCCCCGGCTGCATCGGCGGCAAAACCGGCTATACCGAGGCTGCCGGGCGCTGCCTCGTATCCTGCTGTGAGCGCGGCGGGGCGCGCCTTGTCTGCGTCACGCTCTCCGCGCCCGACGATTGGGATGACCACTGCGCGCTCTACGATTGGGCATATTCAACCTGCGTCAGGCACGATTTGACCGACAAGCTGTCTTTCAGCGTCCCCGTTATCTCCGGTGAGACCCGCTGGGCGTATCTCGTGCCGGAAAAGGATTTGATTGTCCTCTTGCCGCGCGGTGCGGAGATTACACTGCGCGCGGAACTGCCGTGGTTTGAGTTTGCCCCCGTCAACGAGGGCGAGCGTGGCGGAAAAGTCACCGTCGGTGTTGACGGAAAGGCGATTGGGGAGTATTATCTAGTCTATAAAAACACCGTTTCCGTCAAGAAACGTTAGTGGAGCGAATATGACTGAACGCTTGCAAAAAATCATATCCTCAGCCGGGCTGATGTCCCGCCGGGCGGCGGAGGAGTATATCGCCGCCCGGCGCGTGGCCGTCAATGGACGCGTCGCCGCTCTCGGCGACAGAGCGGACGCGGAGACGGATTCAATCACCGTCGACGGCAAGCCCCTCAAAAGCGCGGGTGAGCGAGTTTACATCATGCTCAACAAGCCCAAGGGCTATGTCACCACGCTTTCCGACGAAAAGGGGCGGCGCGACGTGACCGAGCTTGTGCGCCCCCTTGGGCGCATTTACCCCGTGGGGCGATTGGACATGTACTCCGAGGGGCTGCTCGTGATGACGAATGACGGCGATTTCGCAAACCGCCTCATGCACCCGTCGCACAACGTCCTCAAAACCTATCGCACATGGGTGCAGGGTGATGACGTCGGCCTCGCGGTGGAGTATCTGCGCGGCGAGCTTGACATCGGCGATTATATCGTCCGCGCCGAAAATGTTGATATTGAGCGCGTCGTCCCCGACGGGGCGGTGCTGCTCATCACAATCGGCGAGGGGCGCAACCGCCAAGTGCGCAAAATGTGCCAATGCTGTGGGCTGAAAGTGACGCGCCTTGTCCGCGTGAGCGAGGGCGCGCTCGAACTCGGTGACCTGCCCCTCGGCAAATGGCGCCACCTCACCGCAGACGAAATCAACTCCGTCATGCGCGATGATTGACTTGGTCTTACCCCGATAACGAACGGAGCATACATATATGATAATTGACAAAGCAGAGCTTGTTGTCGTCGGCGGCGGCGCGGCGGGCATGATGTGCGCATACACCGCCGCGAGCAGGGGAGTGGACACGCTTCTTTTAGAGCCGAACCGCCTCCTCGGCCGCAAGGTGCGCATCACCGGCAAAGGCCGCTGCAACATCACAAATAATTGCGACATCAAGGAATTCATGAGCAATATCCCCGGCGATGGCCGCTTTTTGTACAGCGCGCTCAACCGTTTCTCGCCGGAGGACACCATCAACTTTTTTGAAAGCCACGGCCTCCACGTCAAAACCGAGCGCGGCGCGCGGGTTTTCCCGGTGTCGGACAATGCCAACGACGTCGCGGGGCTTCTGACCCAGCTTTGCACCCGCGCGGGTGTGCGCGTGGTGCATGAGCGCGCCAAGCGCGTCCACATCGTCGACGGCGCGGTCGCCGGGGTGCTGACCGAGGCGGGGCTGATCTCCGCTCGCGACGTATGTGTGTGCACCGGCGGCCTGTCGTACCCCCTCACCGGTTCAACCGGGGACGGTTATGCGTTCGCCCGCGCGGCGGGGCACAGCGTCTCCGAGTGCCGTCCCTCGCTCGTGCCGCTTGAAAGCCCGAATGATTACTGCGCCGAGATGCAGGGCTTTTCGCTGAAAAATGTCGCCCTCTCGGTGTTTGAGGACGAAAAGCTGATATACAAAGAGCAGGGCGAAATGCTGTTCACGCACTTCGGCGTGTCCGGGCCGCTGGTGCTCTCGGCCAGCTCGCACATGCGCCGCTTCGGCGAGGCGAAGTATCGTCTCGAAATTGACCTTAAGCCCGCACTCGATGAAAAGAAGCTCGACGCGCGCATCCTGCGCGACTTTGAAAAGTATTCAAACCGCGAGTTCAAAAACGCGCTTTGCGACCTCGCGGGGTACACCATGATTCCCACCCTCGTGCGTCTGTCCGGCATACCGGAGGACGAAAAGGTCAACAGCATCACGCGCGAACAGCGCCGCGCGCTGCTGCACTTATTTAAGGCCTTCCCGGTCGAGGTGAGCGGCACGCGCCCCATTGACGAGGCCATTGTCACCTCCGGTGGCGTCAGCACCAAGGAGATTAACCCACGCACGATGGAGTCAAAGCTCGTTTCGGGGCTGTATTTTGCCGGCGAGGTGCTCGATTTGGACGGGTACACGGGCGGGTTCAACTTGCAAATCGCGTGGTCGACCGGCTTTGTCGCCGGAAGCTCGTGCTGATATATTCACAGGAAAGGCAGATTTGATATGAACGGGATTTACTCTGTTGCCATTGACGGGCCGAGCGGCGCGGGCAAAAGCAGCCTCGCCAAGGCCGCCGCGCGCAAATTTGGTTTTATATACGTCGACACCGGCGCGATTTATCGCACCGTCGGCCTTGACGCCCATCGCCTTGGGCTGGACACGCATGACGCCGACGCCGTCGCGGCCATTTTGCCGGGGCTGAAAATCACCATGAGCTATGGCGAGGACGGCACCCAGCGCATGAACCTCAACGGCGAGGACGTTTCCGCCGAAATTCGCCGCCCGGAGATTTCAAAGTGCGCGTCCGACGTGGCCGCGCACACCGCCGTGCGCGCGTTCTTGCTGGAGCTTCAGCGGGACATGGCGCGCCATAACAGCGTCATCATGGACGGGCGCGACATCGGCACGGTCGTCCTGCCGAATGCCGATTTGAAAATATTCCTCACCGCCAGCGCCGAGGCGCGCGCCCAGCGCCGCCTTTTGGAGCTTGAGCAAAAGGGGATCGCCAGCAGCTTCGATGAAGTGCTCGAAAGCATAAAATACCGCGACGAGCAGGACACCACCCGCGCCGCCGCGCCGCTCAAACAGGCCGATGACGCCATTCTGCTCGACACCAGTGACATCGACTTTGACCAAAGCCTCGAAAAGCTGTCCGAAATCATTTCGGATAAGCTCTGCCTTGGCAAGGGGGCGCAGTCATGAAAGAGCTGAAAATCGCGGAAAGCGCCGGGTTTTGCTTCGGCGTGCAGCGCTCGGTGGAAATGGCGGAAAGGCTGCTTGCCGAGCAGGGCAAGTGCGCCAGCCTCGGCCAGCTCATACATAATGAAGACGTGGTCGAGCGCCTGAAAGCAAAGGGGCTGCGCGTCATATCCTCGCCCGATGAGGCCGAGGCGGGGGAGTGTGTGCTCATTCGCGCGCACGGCGTGGCCGAAAGTGTTTACAGCGCGCTTGAAGCGCGCGGCGCATCCGTCACAGACGCGAGCTGCCCCAAGGTCAAGGCCATTCACACCATCGTCAGCCGCGCAAGCGCGCGCGGGGATTTTGTCATCATCATCGGCATGCGCGAGCACCCGGAGGTTGAGGGAATATGCGGTTGGTGCGGCGAGCACAAGGTTTTTGAAAATGCCCCCGAACTCGACGCTTGGCTGACCGAAAACACCGATTACTGGACAAAACCCATAACTGTTGTGGTTCAAACGACACAGACACGCAGTAATTTTAACGAATGTTGTGATATCATAAAAAAAAGGTGTACAAACGCGAAAATTTCTGATACAATATGTCTTGCTACGTTCACGCGGCAGCAGGAGGCTGCAAAGCTGGCCGCTGAATGTGACGCGATGGTGGTCATCGGCGGAAAGCACAGTGCCAACAGTGTGCATTTGGCGCAAATCTGCGCCGAAGGTTGCGACAATGTCCAGTTTGTCGAAAAACCGGACGAGCTTGACACCGCGGCTTTGCAAAAAGCGGCCGTCATCGGCGTCACGGCAGGGGCATCCACACCCGCGTGGATAATTAAGGAGGTAAGAAACAAAATGTCTGACGAAATCAAAGTCGAAGAATCCAAGCTTGAGAATGAAAAGTCCTTTGACGAAATGTTGGAGGAAACTCTCAAAACTATATATAATGGAGATAAGGTAACAGGTATAGTCGTTGCGATTACCGGCACCGAGATCAGTGTTGACCTCGGCACCAAGTATTCCGGCTTCATCCCCACTTCCGAGTTCACCGATGACGGCATCAAGGTTGAAGACGTCGTCAAGGTCGGCGACTCCATCGAGGCCGTTGTTGTCCGCGTCAATGACGTCGAGGGCACGGCTCAGCTTTCCAAGAAGCGCCTTGATGCTGCCAAGAGCTGGAACGACGTTGAGGCCGCCGTTGAAGACGGCACTGTCCTCGAAGGCGTTGTCACCGAGGAGAACA
>CAZUSM010000018.1:0-18325 GCA_964623675.1 uncultured Oscillospiraceae bacterium | reverse complement strand
TCTGCAAGACGATTTTCTACAAGCTGAAAAACCCGAAAAAAGTCGCGGCTGTCCTCGCGGCCATAGTCGGCGTGTGCCTGATTGCCCTTGCGATTGTGAGCGACTTGGGCGGACGTGTTAAGATAAGGATTGCAATGGCGCTTGTCGGTCTTGCAATGCAGGGTTTTTTGGCCGCACAGATTTTCGGAAGCAGAAAAGCAAAGGCAAAAACCACGCTCGCAGCGCCCGATAAGAACAGCTTTTTCCTTTGCGCGGCATTCATGACGCTGCTTGTCGGCGCGTTGATTCCGTCCACATACATCGCGGCCTCTCCGCAGGAATACGTTGAGATTTCCTGCTTCGTCAGCCCATTGTGGTATGTTGTCAATGCCTTCTCTCTTGCCTTGGGCACATTTGTCGTTTGGCTTGGCGTTTTCTATTGGTTGGCAAGCCCGAAAGGCAAGGTTGTTTTCGAGCGTGCGCTGTGCGTGGCGTGCGTTGCGATGCTCGTCGACTACATGTTTTTCGGCACAAAGCTCGGCAATATTTCATCCAGACTGAAATACGATTTCGGCATATACCTTTCCGCAAAGGAGCAGATTGTAAACCTTTTGGTGCTCGCGGGGATTACGCTGGGGGTGTATTTTGCCGCGTTCAAGTGGCGCAAGACCGTCAAAGCGGTGTTTCTCACGGCGGTGATTGCCGTCGGCGGAATGTCTGCGGTGAACATTTATAAAACCGTTGAGCCGATAAGAGCGGCCGCGGTGCAAGCCGCGGAGTATCAAGAGGAATTGCCCGGCTTCAAGCTGAGCAAAAACGGGAAAAACGTCGTTGTGCTGATGATGGATCGCGCGATGGGCGAGTTTGTGCCGTATATTTTCAACGAGAAGCCCGAACTGAAAGAACAGTTTGACGGGTTTACGTATTATTCCAATGTTATTTCTCATGGCGGTAGTACCAATTTCGGGACGCCGGGGCTGTACGGAGGCTATGAGTATACCCCTGTTGAAATGAACAAGCGCGACACTGAACTGCTTGCCGACAAGCACAATGAGGCGTTGCTGGTGATGCCGTCGATTTTTTATGAAAACGGCTATGATGTCACGGTGTGTGACCCGCCCTACGAGGATTACGAATTTGTTCCGGACTTCTCTATATACGAGGATTACCCCGGAATGAATACTTTCATCACAAAAGGGAGATTCCAAGACAGAGAAAAACAGCTTCAAATTATAGAAACCACAAAGAGAAACTTTTTCCTTTTCAGCTTGATGAAAACGCTTCCGCTGTGCGGACAGAATATTATTTACGACGATGGAAGCTACAATTATGCAGGGGCGAGAACCACAGGCTTGAACTGGCAAAAGGTAACGAGCATAACCGTGGCAGAGGGAAGATATGATGTGTTTGAAAATTTCTACAACATCCTGAATAGCTTTCCTCGGATGACTGAGATAAGCGACGACGACAGCAACACGTTCTTGAGCCTATCCAACGACACCACCCACGAGCCAACTTTGCTGCAAGCACCGGAATATGTCCCTGCCGATTTTGTAGACAACACAGAATACGATGCGGCGCATGCAGACAGATTCACATTAGACGGCAAAACTATACATGTAGACAACCTCACGCAAATGACACACTATCATGTCAATGCTTCTATGTACAGCGTCCTCGGAAAGTGGTTGGATTATTTGCGTGAAAATGAGGTGTATGACAACACTCGCATCATCATAGTGTCAGACCACGGGCGGGATTTGGGCTGCTTGGAAGGCGAGATGAAGCAAATAGAGCCTTATTATCCTCTGTTGCTCGTCAAAGATTTTTACAGCACCGGCTTTACGATATCTGATGAATTCATGACCAATGCGGATGTGCCCACGCTTGCCACACAGAATCTAATTGAAAACGCGACGAATCCTTTTACAGGGAAAAAGATTGGCAGCTCCGAAAAAACAGCGCACGATCAGTTGATTACGATGTCCACGGATTTGATAATATACGAGAACAACGGCAACACCTTCCTCCCCTCGATCTGGGCGAGCGTCCACGACGACATTTGGGATCTCTCCAACTGGAGCTTCTGCGACGAGGAAGTTGTCCTCAAAGAACACGCCCTGCCCTGACCCCTCCAAGCCCTCAATCCTAAACCCGCAAGGAGATTGAAACATGAACTTTTTGTACATAGACCCCGGCACGGGGAGCATGCTGTTCACCATACTCATCGGCGTCATCGGTGCGGCGGTTTACTCTCTGAAAATGCTGTGGATAAAGATGAAGTACAAGCTCACCGGCGAGAAAACCGAGGTCGGCGGCGAAAAGCTTCCCTTTGTCATATTCTCCGACGACAAGCGCTATTGGCGCATTTTCGAGCCGATATGCCGCGAGCTTGGCAAGCGCGGCAAAAGCGTGACGTACCTGACGCAGTCTGAGGACGACCCGGCCTTTGAAAGCGACTTGGAAAACGTCACCGTCGAGTGCCTCGGCAAGGACAACAAGGCCTTTGCCCGCATGAACTACATCAACGCCAACATTGTCCTCTCCACCACGCCCGGCTTGGAGGTCTACCAGTGGAAGCGCTCGAAAACCGTGGATTGGTACGTGCACATCCCGCACGCGGCCACTGAGGTGGTGCTCTACAGAATGTTCGGCCTCGACTACTATGACGCCGTCATGATCTCCGGCGACTATGAGCAGCGCGACATACGCTTTTTGGAAAAACTGCGCGGCCTGCCGGAAAAAGAGCTCGTCATGGTCGGCATTCCGTACATGGACAAGATGGCGGAGCGCCTGATGAACGACGCGCCCCTGCCCGCGCATGAGCGCACGGTGCTGCTTGCTCCGTCTTGGGGCAAAAGCGCGCTCTTCGGCGTCTACGGCGGGCGCATAATCGCCGAGCTTTTGAAAACCGGCTATCACGTCATAGTCCGCCCGCACCCGCAGTCCTTTGAATCCGAAAAGGAAATGATGGAAAAGCTCATGCGCGAATACCCGCAGAGCGAGCAGCTGGAGTGGAACCGCGACACGGACAACTACGAGGTCCTGCGCCGCGCGGACATAATGGTGACGGACTTTTCCGGCGTTGCGTTCGACTTCTCGCTCGTGCACGACAAGCCCATCATCTACGCAAACCCCGATTTCAACGTCGATGTGTACGACGCGTGGTGGCTTGATTACCCGATATGGACGAGCACGGCCTTGCCGCGCATCGGCTGTGAGCTGACGGAGGAGAACATGCCCCGCCTCAATGAGCTTATCGACGAGTGCCTGAGCGAGCCGCGCTATGCCGACGGCCGCCGCGCCGTGAAAGAGGAAACTTGGGCATACTTCGGCCAAGGTGCGAGCCGCGCCGCCGACTATTTGGTTGAAAAATACGAAGAGCTGACGCGTTAATTTCCACACAACAAGGAGGAGAATATGCAAGCGATAATACTGGCAGCCGGCATGGGAAAGCGGCTGAAAGAGCTGACGCAGAACAACACCAAGTGCATGGTCAAGGTCAACGGCCAAACGCTCATTGACCGTCTGCTGCACCAGCTCGACAAAAAGAGCCTCAGCAGAATCGTCCTCGTCGTGGGCTATGCCGGGGATAAGCTGATTTCCTACATCGACAGCGAGGTCAGCGCCGACATGACCACCCCCATTGTCTACATCCGCAATGATATTTACGACAAAACCAATAACATTTACTCCCTCGCCCTTGCCAAGGAATACCTCAAAAAAGAGGACACACTGCTCTTTGAATCCGACCTCATTTTCGAGGACGCGGTTATTGACGCCATTCTCGACGACCCGCGTGACACCCTCGCCCTTGTCGACAAGTACGAAAGCTGGATGGACGGCACGTGCATGCGCCTTGATGACGAAGACGGCATAATCCAGTTCGTCCCCGGCAAAAAGTTCGACTTCAACCACACCGAGGGCTGCTTCAAAACCGTCAATATTTACAAGTTCGGCAGGGAGTTTTCAAGCTCTTATTACGTCCCGTTTTTGGAGGCGTACTGCGCCGCGCTCGGCAACAACGAGTATTATGAGCAGGTGCTCAGCGTCATCGCCACGCTCGACACCCCATGCATCAAGGCCAAGCGCCTCGACGGCCAGCTTTGGTATGAGATAGACGACATTCAGGATTTGGACATCGCCTCCTCCATGTTCGCCTGCGACACCGAGAAGCTTTCCCTCCTCCAAAAGCGTTACGGCGGCTATTGGCGCTACCCCCGCATGCTCGATTTCTGCTATCTCGTCAACCCATATTTCCCGCCCCAAAAGCTCCTCAACGAGATGAAGGCAAGCTTCGACACCTTGATCTCCGAGTACCCCTCCGGAATGGGCGTCAACGCCCTGCTTGCCGGGCGCAATTTCGGCGTGCATACCGAGAATATCGTCGTCGGAAACGGCGCGGCGGAGCTGATAAAGGCGCTCATATCCCGCCTTGACGGCAAAATCGGCGTCATCCGCCCGACGTTTGAGGAATACCCGAACCGCATGGGCGCGCAGCAGCCCGTCGTGTTCACGCCCGATAACAAGGACTTTTCGTACACTGTTGACGATATAATCCGCTTTTTCGAGGAAAACCCGATTGACACGCTCGTCCTCATCAATCCGGACAATCCCAGCGGCAACTATATTGCGCATGATGAGCTTTTGCGCCTGCTTTCGTGGATAAACGAAAAGGGGATGAAGCTCGTGCTCGACGAATCCTTTGTGGATTTCGCATCCGAGGAAAACACCCTCATCAATCAAGCACTCCTCACTGCCAACCCCGGACTTTACGTCGTCAAAAGCATCTCCAAATCCTACGGTGTGCCGGGTCTGCGCCTCGGCGTGCTCGCCTCCGGCGACACTGCCGCGATTGAAGAGCTTAAAAAAGAAGTCGCAATATGGAACATCAATTCCTTTGCCGAGTTCTTCATGCAGATTCATGAGAAATATAAGAAAGACTATGTCGCCTCCGGGGTCAAGTTCCGCGCCGAGCGCGACAGAATGCAGTCTCTCCTCGCTGAAATTGACGGCATCCGCGTCATCCCCTCTCAGGCAAACTTCTTCATGCTTGAGCTGACAAACGGCGTCACCTCCTCCGAGCTTACCCAAAAGCTCCTCACGCGCGACAATATTCTCATCAAGGATCTCTGCGGCAAAATCCCCGGCGACAGGGGACATTACGTGCGCGTCGCCGTCAGAAACACCGCCGACAACGACCGCCTCATCGCCGCAATAAAGAGTATACTCTCCGAATAACAGCACCACAAAAACCGCCCCGACAATCGAGGCGGTTTTCACGGCTTCGGAGCGTTTGCCCCCATTACTCAATTGACAAACACATTGCGCTGTAATAAAATATACTCGGAAAACGGTTAAACAAGGTTAACTGATATTAACAGCGGCGAAGAGGCCGGTTAGGAGCGGGAATATGACGCTTGATGAGCTTAAAGTTGGGGAGGGCGGCACCATCACGGCGGTGGGCGGCGAGGGCGCACTGCGCTGCCGCCTGCTGGACATGGGGCTGACGCCGCGCGCGAAGGTCACACTGCAGAAGGTCGCCCCCATGGGCGACCCGATTGAGATCCGCGTGCGCGGTTACGAACTGACCCTGCGCGTGGAGGACGCGCGCAAAATTGAGGTTGAAAGGGGCGAAAAGGCATGATATTTGCACTCGCCGGCAACCAAAACTGCGGCAAAACCACGCTTTTCAACGCCCTCACAGGCTCCAACCAGCACGTCGGCAACTTCCCCGGCGTGACGGTGGATCAAAAGCTGGGCGAGATAAAGGGGCAGAAAAATTGCTCCATCGTCGACCTGCCCGGTATCTACTCCCTGCGCCCGTACACGCAGGAGGAAATCGTCACGCGCGATTTCATCATCAACCAAAAGCCCGACGGCATCATAAACATCGTCGACGCCACGAACATCGAGCGCAATTTGTACCTCACGCTGCAGCTCTTGGAGCTGCGTGTGCCGACGGTGCTTGCGCTGAACATGATGGACGAGGTCGCGGCCAACGGCGGCTCGATTGATGTCGCGGCGATGAGCGAGCTGCTGGGCATCCCCGTCGTGCCGATTTCGGCGGCCAAAGGCGAGGGCATAACCGAGCTTGTCACTCAGGCCGTCGAGACCGCGCGCAACAAGACCCTGCCCAAGGTTTATGACTTCTGCGGCAACGGCTCGGCGGTTCACCGCTGCATTCATGCCGTCGTCCACCTCATTCAGGATCATGCCGACAAGCTGGGCGTGTCCTCGCGCTTTTGCACGACCAAGCTCATTGAGGGCGACGAGCCGCTCGAAAGCGAGCTTGGCCTCGACCAAAACGAAAAAGAGCTTTTGGAGCACTGCGTTTTGCAGATGGAGACCGAGTCCGGCCTCGACCGCAACGCCGCGCTTGCCGATATGCGCTATACATTCATTGAAAGCGTCGTCGCCGCGACGGTTGTCAAGTGCCACGAAAGCCGCGAGCACAGGCGCTCCATGCGCCTCGACCGCATCCTCACGGGCAAATACACCGCCCTGCCGGTGTTCCTCGCGGTGATGTTTTTGGTGTTTTATCTGACGTTCAACGTCATCGGCTCGTGGCTGTCGGATCTGCTCAGCCTCGGCATTGACGCGCTCACCACGCTGGTAGACGGCGCGCTCACGGCCTACGGGATAAACCCGGTCGTGCATAGCCTCGTCATCGACGGCATTTTCGCCGGCGTGGGCAGTGTGCTGAGCTTCCTGCCGATAATCGTGGTGCTGTTCTTCTTCCTCTCCATTCTTGAGGACACCGGGTACATGGCGCGCGTGGCGTTCGTGATGGACAAGCCCCTGCGCCGCCTCGGCCTGTCGGGCAGGAGCTTTGTGCCCATGCTCATCGGCTTCGGCTGCTCCGTCCCGGCCATCATGGCCACGCGCACCGTCTCCTCCGACCGCGACCGCCGCATGACCATCATGCTCACGCCGTATATGAGCTGCTCGGCGAAAATCCCCATCTATGCCACGTTTGCGGCGGCGTTTTTCCCGGCGCATTCGGGGCTTGCCATGATAAGCCTTTACGTGATGGGCATGGCGGTGGGCGTCCTCGTCGCGCTCGTGCTCAAAAGCACCACCTTCCGCGGCAACCCCGTCCCCTTTGTTATGGAGCTGCCGAATTATCGCATGCCCTCTGCCAAAAGCGTGGGGCTTCTGCTGTGGGAAAAGGCGAAGGACTTTTTGCAGCGCGCCTTCACCATCATTTTCATCGCCACCATATTGATATGGTTCTTGCAGAATTTCGACACGCGCCTCAACGTCGTCACCGACAGCGCCGACAGTCTCCTCGCGCTCATCGGCCGCTTCATTGAGCCGGTGTTCCGCCCCTTGGGCTTTGGCGACTGGCGCATGGTCACGGCGCTCATCTCCGGCTTCACGGCCAAAGAGGCCGTCGTGTCGACGATGGCGGTGCTGCTCAACACCAGCGTGGCAAACTTGCCCTCGGCACTCTCCGGCGTGTTCACGCCCGCCACGGCGGTCAGCTTCCTCGTCTTCACCCTGCTCTATACCCCCTGCGTCGCCGCCGTCGCCACCATCCGCCGCGAGCTGAACTCCGCCCCCAAAACCGTCGGCATAGTCATCCTGCAATGCGCCGTCGCGTGGGTCGCGGCCTTCGTGGTGTATAACATCGGCCTCATCATGGCCTGAAAGGACGCCAACATGGGCATAGCGGATTATGTGATCCTCGCCGTCATCGCCGCCTGCGCTGTGCTTGCATGGCGCACCTGGCGCAAATCCGGAAGCTGCAATTGCTCAAACGGCGGTTGCACCGGCAACTGCGCGTCCTGCAAGGGCAAGTGCGATTGCAAGGATGAGTAAACAAAACTTACCATAATGAATACTGGGTGTACTACATGCTGTGCGCATGAAGTACACCCGATGTTTGTATAAAAACACAGGATACATGTTTATATCTGAACAGAGTATTATTTGAGCTACATGAACTGCTTTTATTCAGACAGTAGCTGATCCATTACTTGCAAACTTCTCATTACGGTGGCTTCCATATTGTAATACTTATAATCCGCAAGTCTACCGATCATAACTAATTGAGGATACTGCTGAGCCATAGCTTCATAGCACTTATATAGTACGGTGTTCTCTTGCTTGGAAATTGGATACAGAGGCTCACCGAAATCTGGATCGTTGAGCGCGTAAGCTCCGGGGTATTCAATTATGACAGAGGTAATACCTTCTTTTTTTTGCTGTGTGAGACGCTTCATTTCTGTGCGTCGTGTAGATGGACGCTCATCTGGCCAATTTTGTACAGCACTGTCTTGAATATAGTCTTTTTTGTACGTAAGGTGCTCAAACTTCAGTGAACGATACGGTAACAACCCAAAGCAATATCCAAATAGCTCATCAATTGCACCGGTATAAACCAGTTTTCCATCAAAACGTTTGCCGTCAAATAATATTTCTTGCGTTTCTTTATCAAGGTGAATACGTTCACAAGCGTTTTGATTTAGCACGACTTGAATATTTGGATGATCTAGCATGTTCTCAATCAAACGAGTAAACCCATCGAGTGGCATAACTTGATAAGGGTGCTGAAAATGTCTGTCATCATAGCTTAAACGAATGGGAATTCGGGCAGTCACGGATGGGTCAATTTCATTAGGGGCAAGTCCCCACATTTTTATCGTATAGTGAAGAAAGACTTTCTCATATACGAACGACGCAAAAGCATATATTTCTGGTTGCTTGCTAGACAGCAAGTCCAAAACAGAAATACTACTTCCTTCCCCGTAAGTGGCTGTTAGGAGATTCTTGAGGTGAATGGCTTCATCAAGAGGATATAGCAGATCAATAGATGTAAAATTGATTGGGAGAGGAACTTCTTTCCCGTCAATCATTGCATGAACGTAATGGTGATAAGGAATCCACTGTGTGAAGCGAGAAAGAAAATCGTATGCGCGCCTTTCTTTCATGACTGATATATGTGGACCGTAACGATGTACAAGTATACCATCGTTATTGACATAATCATAGACAGTTCCACCAATGTGATCCTTTTTTTCAATAAGCAGAACACGAGCATTTTTTTCTTCTGCATATCGTCTTGCAGCAATGCAACCAGCATATCCTGCACCAACGACAATAACATCGTACATAATCACAATTCCCCCGAATGATTATATTCTTGCTGCTTTCTGGTAGAGTCTATAAAGACATCCATTGTTTTCTTTTTGCTTTAAAATAAACTTACGTGTAAACTTATTGAGGAAAAGTCTGGAATGAAATAGCGATATTCCCACCAATTTCACGGACTGGCACCAAAGACGCATTGTACTTTTTAGGTTTTTCAGCTTTTTTAAGCTCCGCGTTTTGGCCACATCGTATTTGACGTGGCGTATAGCGCGAACCATCTTCAGATTCTCCTGTGTCCAATTATAATATGATGAAGCCTGCTCACGAAGCCAAACATCGAAGCATTTCATGCGCTCAAGGCTGTGATTGATGTTTATATCAAATTCAAGCAGTATCTGATAATTCGTTTCCAAAAGCCTTTTTAAAATGTATTGGAAGTATTTTTTGTGACCATTTTCCATTTGTGCTGATTGTTCGTAGATAATCAGCTCCTGTATGATGGTTTCATGGTCGCTGTAATGCTTAACAAAGGACAGTGGTGCAACGCTCTGTTCTGATTGACCACGCAAGTACCTATAGACGGCGTCAGGTAAAAACGTTACCGTATTCACATGAACAATAGGCTTCAAGATAAATTCACTATCTGTATAAAAGCATTTCTCACGAAGCTCTAGTTTCATTTCCTTTAGAATACCAGTCCGGAAGCTTGTTGCAGCCATTGTAAGATATACATTTTCTACCCCTATTTCTTCAATTGCTTCTTCAAATGAATACAGTCGATGCATTTCGGAATTCTGTGGCGAAGGCCATGGCGTTCTATTTCCGGTTTTTTGATCGACAATATAATAAGGGGTGTATATTGCGTCTGGAGTATTTGTGGCCTGTATTATGTACTCAATTTCTGCATCTAAAGCAGCCGTATCTACCCAATCATCGCTATCTACAACCCGAAAGTAGAGACCGCGTGCGTGTTGTATGCCCACGTTAATTCCGGATCCATGCCCACCGTTGGGTTTCCTGATTAAAACTACTTCCCCGGGATACTGATGAACGTACATCAGGCCTATTTCTGCAGTCTGATCGGTCGAACCATCATCAACAATGATTACTTCTAGCTGATTTACGTTCTTTACTTTCAGAAGAGAGTCAAGCGTTCTCTTAAGTGAACTTTGCGCATTATAGCTAGGGACACATACCGTCAATACTTTATTATGTTTATCTACGTTTCTGAATACTTCAACTGATTCTAGCGGTTTTACATTACAAATTAGCCTTTTTACGGCATTATCAAATGTTTTGGCTACTGACTGAGCATCAAACTGTGCACGAAAAACATCAGAGATGATTTCCTGTCGTTTACCGGTTGCAATCGCAATTATTGTCTTGGCGATCTGCTCGATTTCCCAAGGTAATATGACCTCGCCACCGTATTGTTGAACAATATTGCCTGCGGGAGAGTTGTAGCCTGTTAGTGCGAGTATTGGTTTACGGCTTCCCATATAATCGGCAAGCTTTCCAGCAAAAAAAATAGAGCCTCCTGTATCTGAAAGACGCACAAAGTATGAGTCAACATGTAATAACCAGTCCGCTTTTTGCATAAACTCCAAACTGCTTGAATAAGCAATATTGCCGCCAAATTCAAATACTCCATTAAGTTGGTAAGCATATGCTCGATCAATCAAATCGTTAGGATAATTGCCAAAGAAATGTATTTTAATTTTCTCCAAAACTTCAGGAAAATGATCTCGAATCCATTTTGCTGCTTCCACGAAAGGCAGCAGAGAGCGTAAAGAATCCGAATATCCGGTAAAGAGAAAGTGCTTTTTTTCACCTTCCCAAGCATTTACAGGTGCGGTTTCGTCTTGAAATTCATCATAAGAATGCGGCAAGATCAGGAACTTATTTCGCATGCTTTCCTCAGACATGTAATTTCGCTGTTCTTTAGAGGGGGTAATCAACATATCTGCTTTGGCAATTGCGTCATCCTGTATGTGTTTCCAATAAAACTGCTCTCGAATTACAGCGTTTGGATCATTGAGCCAATCGCGGGTCCATTTTTCAGAAGGCAAACTCAACTCTTTTATTACTCTATGTTTGGCTGAGTCAGAAATAGTGCGGCTTTTTTCTATAGCATCAATCCAGTATGGGCTGTTGGCTACAGGATCTGCAAGTGAACAAATCCATTTCAATTCTGGGTGTTTCTCTTTAATAGACAAACCAATCTCCAGACTCTCATTCGGCATACAGCGTGTCATGAATATGTCATAAGCGTGCTGCTTATGTAACAACTCGAAAATGCGCAGGGTTTCCTCTTTCCACGTGCCTAAGTCATTAGTTTTCACAGGGATTACATGAATACGCTCTGATTGAATATTAATTTGCTCAGTGTAACCCCACAAAGAACTGTCGGCACATACCACGTCATATTCGAACTCAGATCTACGCAGCAGTTTATAAGTAACAATGCCTTCGGACGATGTCTGTGGTGGGAAAAACCAACTTGCTACAAAAACTCTCTCTCTCATATGTCCTCCTTGTCTGTGCTTGTGTCAAAAAAGCACTATGTGCATATTATATCCGCAATTCTCTCGCACGCATGACCATCACCGTACGGATTGCTCGCTTTGCTCATTGCATCATAGGCTTCCCGATCTGAGAGCAGACGATTGAATTCAGCATAGATCGTCTCCTCGTTTGTTCCAACCAGCTTTAGCGTACCCGCTGCAATACCTTCCGGTCGTTCTGTAGTATCCCTCATAACAAGCACAGGCTTGCCCAAACTCGGCGCTTCTTCCTGTATTCCGCCGCTATCGGTCAGGATCAGGTAGCTACGCGCAAGAAAGTTATGAAAATCCAGAACATCCAACGGTTCAATAATCCTTACTCTGTCGCACCCACCGAGCTCTTCAGCTGCCGCCTGTCGAACAACCGGATTCATGTGAATCGGGTATAACACTTTCACGTCAGGGTGTTCGTTCAACACCCGTCGGATAGCACGAAACATATGGTGCATTGGTTCACCCAAGTTTTCGCGGCGGTGTGCAGTCAGCATAATCAAACGGCTGTCTGCTGCCCATTCCAGCTCAGGATGCGAATAGTTCTGGCGCACGGTGGTTTTCAACGCATCTATAGCTGTGTTGCCGGTCACATAGATTGTCTCGGGCTTTTTGCCTTCATTAACTAGGTTTTGCTTAGAAAGCTCAGTCGGCGAAAAATTATATTTAGCAATAATACCAACAGCTTGCCGATTAAATTCTTCGGGATAAGGCGAGTAGATGTCGTATGTACGCAGTCCGGCCTCAACGTGGCCAACGGGGATTTGCATGTAAAAGCATGCCAGGGCAGTGACAAAGGTAGTGCTCGTATCACCATGCACCAGCACTACATCTGGTTGCTCCTTTTCGAGTATCTCGCGGATGCGCTCAAGAATACTCACTGTCACATCAAAGAGTGTTTGTTGCGCCTTCATGATGGACAGATCGTAATCTGGCACAACGTCAAAGGCTTTCAGAACTTGATCAAGCATCTGCCGATGCTGACCTGTTACACAAACCAGAGTATCAATGCTTTTGCGCTTTTTCAGTTCCAGTACAAGCGGGCACATTTTAATTGCTTCAGGGCGTGTGCCAAAGACCAACATTATTTTTTTCATAGTATCTATTCCCTGCTTTCAAACATTGCGTTTATTAGATGCGACACTTGTCTAGCTCGCGTTTCCCAACTGTTGTCAAGCAAAAAATTCACAGCGTCCTGGTGCGAATACTTTGGGCCTCTGCTTTGCATGACTGCATTTAATTGTTCAATGTACTCATCAGCAGTATTATAAAAGAAAACAAACGGCTCAAAACGTTTCACTTCCGGATATTGAATGCATAGGATATTTTTATTCATAGATATGTATTCGTACAGCTTTACAGGGTCAACACTCAGCACGATTTCATTTACAATGAAAGGCATAACCAATGCGTCCATTTCCGAAGCATATTGCTGAATATGATGGTGCTCTAAAACTCCTCTATAAAACAGTCTGTCATGTTTCGGAAATGTAATTCCTGATTCCAATGGACCCCAAACATGGTATTCGACTTGCTGATTAGTACTTAAACTATCAATCAGAAGCTGGAAATCAAACCATCGACCTACCGTACCAAAATACCCAATCTTAAAAGTGCTGTTTGACATATTGCTGTGAATCCTTTTAGGCACGCTTTCAATGTGCCACTTTCCGCTATAACCATTGCGCAGTAGTGATATCTTTTCCTCACTGAGTTTGTATCTTTTGACGAGCAGGATTTTTAGGCTTCCACTGGATGCGAAAATTAAACTTGCTTTGGAAAGAAGTTCTGCTTCCTTGATTATTAAATCATCTACGCACTTTTTGTCTAGAGTAATTGCCGAATAGTCATCCATGCAATCGTATACAAGTTTGCAAGACAGTTTTTTGGGGAAAAAGTCGATTTGCCATGGCATTGTAAGCCAGATCACATCTGGCTGTAATTTGTTGTATATTATTCGCATTTGAAGTTTGGATAAGTATGCATTGATCTTTATACAGAATTGTAGTTTTCCGCCCAAGGTTGGTAGTGAATAAAAGGGGATGAGGGGAACCGAGGTGTTACGAGATTTTTGTAGTCCTTTCCTTTTATTGCTGTAAGGATAAACGGCATGCACATCATAGTGACTTGACAATTCTTCTGCCAAAAATTGCGGGCGCTGTTTTATCCATTGCCAATCTACCGGACACAAATACATGATTCTTCGCATAGATGCACCTCAATAAACGTATTTCGGAAAAACTTGTATTGATGGTCAAATAAGGGCGTTTGTTAAGATGGGAGCGAGAAAAAACAATGATAAAAAGAATATTTGCAAGTTTTAATGTCTTCAGTGGCACATGAAGTAGACAATGTGTACCAGTTGTGGTATAATATCCATAATAATAATTTGTGGTCAAAAGGGCGAGTTTCGGCGCAAAAAAGTGCCTAGTTTTTACCCAGTTTCGGTGGTACACATTGTCTACCTTATGTACCATTTTCTTTGAGAAAAAACACACGACGCCAAAGCGCGCGGGACTGTCCCGCGCGCTTGGCGTCTATTTTCCCTCACCCCTCGTCGCCGTACAGAAAACGGCTTAGGCGGTCGCTTTCGTATTTGTAGTCGCAGCCGGTCACGTCTTTGTCGTGGCCGTCGTGGACATATATGCGCCCGCGGTCGGGGATGGTCATCTGCTCGGCATGCGCGCCGACGAACTTCGGTGCGGCCAGCAGAATCGAGGCGAGCTGCCGCATGCTCAAATCCGTGTCAATCATCGGCAAAACCGCCTCGGCCAGCTCGCCGATTTGGCTCAGGCGGAGCGAGCGCGTGGCCGTCAGCACGGCCTGAACGGTTTTTCGCTGGCGCTCGACGCGCTGCCAATTGTCGTCAATGCGCCGCAGACGGCAATAGCGCAGCGCGCCCTCGCCGTCGAGATGGTTCGTCCCCTCGGAAAACCACACCTCGGTGTAGGTGTCCTCGGTCAGCGCCTCTGCCTCCTCGCGCGTCAGGTCGATGTCGACGCCGCCGAGGGCGTCGATGACCTCGCAAAAGCTCTGAAAATCAAAGTGAATGTAGCCCGCGATGTCCACGCGAAAACAGCTCCTCACGCACTCCGTCGTCAGCTCCGCCCCGCCGTAGGTGAAGGAATTGGTCAGCATGACGTCCCCGTGCCCCTGCCACGGCACGGCGGTGCTGCGCTCGAAGCTGACGAGCTTGACGACGCCGCTTGTCCGGTCGAGTGAGCACAGCATGGTCACGTCGCCCCGGCCGAGGTCGTCCGAATCCGGCAAAAGCTCGTCCGTGCCGATGATGAGAATGTTGATTATCCCGCTGCGCTCGTCGGCGGTCAGGGTTACGCTCTCCCGGCCGAGCAAGCTCGGCACGGCGTCATCTCCCAGCCCTGTCTGCGCGCCGCCCGGTGTTGCCTCGCGCGGGGCATCGGCCGAAATCTCCGCCGCCGCACTCGCGGCGGGAGAGGGTGCGCCGGACGCCACCGCCCCCGTCTGCGCCAACGCGCGCGAATTGATCACCGTCGCGCCCATCGCGGTGCACAGCGCCCCCGCGGCAATCAGCGTCCTCAGCCTGAAGTTTTTCACTTCTCCTCACATCCTTTTCACGTCTCGCGAGATTATACCCGCTTTTTGCCGTTCATAAACATTCTCCCCCCTTGCCCCGCTTACTTATCCGTAGTATAATACACTTATCAAAAAACGGAAAACACACGAAAGGGTGCGGGGGAATGGACAGGAAACATCGGGTTTTGAAGCAGTATTTCGGCTACACCGAGTTTCGCGGCGGGCAGGAGGAGCTGATTGACGCCCAGCTTGCCGGGCGCGACGTGTTCGGCATCATGCCCACGGGTGGCGGCAAAAGCCTGTGTTACCAAATTCCCGCGCTTATGAGCGATGGGATAACCCTCGTCATTTCGCCGCTCATATCGCTGATGAAGGATCAGGTGGCGGCCTTGAAGCGCGCGGGCGTTGCGGCGGCGTATATCAACAGCTCGCTCTCGCAAAACCAAATCCGCACGGTGTACGCCAACCTCGCCGACGGCAAATACAAAATCGTTTACGTCGCGCCGGAGCGCCTGATGACCGAAAGCTTTCTGGACCTCGTGCAGCAGCTCGACATTTCGATTCTCGCCGTGGACGAGGCGCACTGCATTTCTCAATGGGGTCAGGATTTCCGCCCGAATTATCTGAAAATCTCGGAGTTTATCGACACGCTTGAGCGCCGCCCCGTGGTCTCGGCCTTCACGGCCACGGCGACTGAGCGGGTGCGCGATGACGTCGAGCGCGCCTTGAAGCTCCGAAAACCGCTCCGTATTGTCACGGGCTTTGACCGGCCGAACCTCAGCTTTCAGGTTTTGCACCCCAAGAACAAGCCCGCCACGCTCGTTGAGCTTGTCAAAGCCCGCCCCGGCAAAAGCGGCATTGTCTATTGCGCGACGCGCAACTTGGTCGAAAAAATGTGCACCCGCCTTCAGGAGAACGGAGTTGCGGCCACGATGTACCACGCCGGGCTGTCGGACGAGATGCGGCGCGACAATCAGGATGATTTCATCTATGACCGCTGCTCTGTCATCGTGGCGACGAACGCCTTCGGCATGGGCATTGACAAGTCGAACGTGTCTTACGTCATTCATTACAACATGCCACAAAGCATCGAGGCGTACTATCAAGAGGCCGGGCGCGCCGGGCGCGATGGGTCGGCCGCCGAGTGCATTTTGATGTTCGCACTCGGCGATATCCGCACGGCCAAGCATCTCATTGAACACTCTAGTCGCGGCGACGAAAGCCCCGATGAGCGCGAAAGACAGCGCATTGAAAAAGACCTCGCCCGCCTTGACAAGATGATTGCCTATTGCAAGACCACCAAATGCCTCCGTGGCTACATTCTGTCCTATTTCGGCGAGGAGCACGGCGAAAACTGCGGCAATTGCGGCAACTGCGGTGTGCAGATTGTCGAAACGGATGTCACGACGCAAGCGCAGATGATACTGTCCTGTGTCAAGCGCGTCACGGATTATCTCTGCTATCCCGTCGGTATTACAGTCATCGCCAATACCCTACACGGCAGCCGCGACAAGCGTATTCTTGAACTGGGGCTGGATAGCCTGTCCACCTACGGCTTGATGAAAAATACGCCCCGCGACGATATTCGCTCACTCGTTGAGGCGTTGGTGACGGAGGGGTATCTGTACAAAAACACTGCGTTTGACACCGTTTCCACGACAGAGCGCGCCAAAGCGGTTCTTTTCCACGGCGAAAAGGTGACTCTTTCGCTGAAAAAGGACACTCCGGCGCCCAAGGGCGCGAAGAAAGCAAAGCGCCAAAGCGCCGTCCCGACGTCGGACGACAGCCTCCTCGCGGCCTTGAAGACCCTGCGATTCAAAATCGCATTCGAGGAGGGCGTCCCTCAATACGTCGTCTTTTCCAACGCCACGCTCCAAGACATGGCCGTGATAAAGCCCACCAACAAAGAAGAATTCCTCACCGTCTCCGGCGTCGGCAAATACAAGGCCGAGCACTACGCCGCGCAATTCACAGACCTGATAAAACGCTACGTGGCCACACACGGCGAATAAGGCGCAGTATAAAGCGGTATAAATCGCGACCCGGTCGCGATTTATACCGCAGTTTTTCATGTTGACCCTCGCGCCGAAAGGAAAAGCGGGCAAGCCGAGCAAGAGCAAGGCCAAAACCATGCGGCCGACAGTCAAGGCGTTTGCTATTTCTTCAAACCCATCGTGAATTCCTGCACCTCACTGCCAAACTCCGCGCACAACCGCCCCGGCACAAAGCCGAGGTTTTGATAAAACGCCCTTGCGGCCACGCCCTCCGGCGTAGTATAATGTGCGTATCAAAAGCGAAAATGAAGTACAGCGCCGCAGAATATGCCATAAATAAGGAGAAAGTTCATGATTAAGTTTATCTGCTACCCCAAGTGCAGCACCTGTCAAAAAGCCCAAAAGTGGCTCGACGAGAACAACGTGGAGTATGAGCTGCGCGACATCAAAACCGATAACCCGACCGCGCAAGAGCTTTCCGCGTGGCACAGCCTGAGCGCCCAGCCTTTGCGCAAGTTTTTCAACACCAGCGGCCTGCTCTATAAATCCATGGAGCTGAAAACCAAGCTCCCGACCATGAGCGAGGACGAAATGCTCGCCCTTCTCGCCACAGACGGAATGCTGGTCAAGCGCCCCTTGCTCATCACCGACGACCAAGTCCTCATCGGCTTCAAAGAGCCCGACTGGGAGCGCTGCCTGAAAGGGAATTGAACCGAACAGCACGCCCCCGCCTTTGCCCAAGCAAAGGCGGGGGTTGAATCTTATAGGGCTTACTCAGAGCGTCAGCGGTTATTCAAAAGCGCGTTCAGCGCGTCGATGAATTCGCTTTCCTGTTCCGGTGTGATAATCCCGAAGTTTGTCAGGGTTTTGAGCGGCGTCGCCATGGCCATGCTTTCCATGGCGGCGCTCATGCCGACGCTGCCGAAGTCAAGCGAACTGCTGATGTTTGCGCCCATTGCGCCGAACAGCTGCTGCAACACGGGGGCGGTTCTCGAATCCTTGGACAGCTCACCGATGGTGGTTGCAGACGTCACGACCATGGGAAGCAGCTTTTTCGTGGCGAACTCCAAATCACACGAGAGGAGAATCCGGTCACTCGCTTGCCCGATGTGGATGCGGTATTTGCCGGGCGGGGCATACCAGTCG
>CAZUSM010000017.1:0-19243 GCA_964623675.1 uncultured Oscillospiraceae bacterium | reverse complement strand
CCGCTCAAGTCCGCGCCGCTCAAGTCCGCGTAGCGCAAGTTCGCGCCGCTCAAGTCCGCGCCGCTCAAGTTCGCGCCGCTCAAGTCCGCGCCGCGCAAGTTCGCGCCGCTCAAGTCCGCGCAGCGCAAGTCGGCGCGTTCGCCGCCCACCTCACTGTTCAGCCACTTCTTATGCTTTCCAAGGATTTCTGCTAATTTTTCTGCCGTCATCGTTCTATTTTTCCTTTTACAAATAATTTTTCTCAAATCTGCGCCTAAATTCGGACACACCCCAACCGTAGAGAGCCATCGCCGCACACTGCCCTTCCTTTTTAAGGGTTGCGTCTATTTGCGCATCCTTGTGGTGCAGCCGCATGTGGCATTCGTGGCACATGTTCACCCACAAGCCCAAGGCTTTTGACTTCTCGCGGTATGCGCCGTGGAAAACCTCGTGTCGGTCGAGCTTCCCGTCCTTTCGTCCACACCAAAAGCAGCCTTCCACGCTCGGAATTATGCTCGGCGCGTAGCCGTTGCGGTCGAGGGTTACACCGTATTCGTTAACAGATACAGCCATACTCGCTAAACAAGCTCCTTTCTCTTTCGCTCAACACGTCTAGGCCTATGCTTTTCGCGTCTTGGATAATGCTGTCTATCAGCCTCGACATCTGCCCGGCGTCGTATGTGCTGCTGCCCTTGTATGCGTGGACTAGCACCGTGTCATCAGCGTCGCCATAATCGACGACTTCAACAAACCACGCGACGCCGTTACTGCTCCATGTTTGCGTAAAGTCATCAAGCGCGGCGCGCGACAGGCTAAGCGGTACATAAACACCGGCTTCTTTGACGTTTTTGCGGTATACCTCCTCTTTAGACACGTGCGCCGCCTCTGCGATTCTCCCGCAGATTTCCCACAAAAGCCGATTCGCGTCCAAGCTCCGCCTTTTCTTGGCCGGGCTGATTTCGTACTCGCCCGGCTTGAAACGATACGCAAATTGCCGCGCCTCTTGCATTGAGCAAGTCAGAATCAGCTCGCCGCCCTGTATGCGAGCGTTTTCAATTTTCATACGCGCCTCCCGGCAATGCCTCAAACGTCATGCCGCCCGCGAGTGCCGCAAGCTTTTCCCGCGTGGACGATGGTAACGCCATGTATTCGCGTTCCTGCTTGGCTCGCGTGGCGTAAGAACGTTGAAAGTTCGACGCAACCACGCTCTGCACCGTCTCCGCGTCCATGCCCGCCCACTCTTTGAGCTGTTCGGGGCTTCCCACAATCCGCTGTACCACCGGCGGGAGCTTCGCGTACTCCTCGCGGGAGTAGTGCAAGCCTCGCTTAGTGGCGGCGTTGACAAGCTGCCACGCTTCTTGTGGGGTCATATCCGCGTCCGTTGTCATGCCGATTATGCGTTGCTTTATCGCCCCGGGAGACGGAATGAATCGCTCGGTCGAGCCGGAAATGTGCGCCATTACAGCCGCCTGTACAATCTCCGCGCGGTCGTCCTCAAAAACCTTTGCCCACACTTTCACCGTCACGCCCAGTGCTTCGGTCGTCAGCCCCTTAAAGCTGTCGGGGTAGACGGTCTGCATGATGGCCATGATTCGCGCTGTTTCTTTTTCTGTCATCCGAAAACACCGTCCTCTATCATCTGCGACAATCGGTCAGCTGTTGACGTGGCGGTCGGCTTTCGCTTGGCGTTGTAGTTGCCATCAAGCACCTTGTGGAAGTTCGACGGTTTCAGAAACCAGTCGAATGTCGCCGAAAACCCCCGGTCGTTCTGTCCGTTCAAGAACGCGCTCCCGCGCACGTTTTCGATTGCCTCCAAAATAGCCGATAGACCGTCTTGATTCAGCCGCCCACTCAAAAGCTGTTTCCGCGTGGAGTTTGCGGCAACACCGCGAATCGGGTTCAAGCCTAAGCTGTTCCACGCGTCAATCACGGCTTGCGCGTCCTTGCCGCGTCCGTCTTGAGACGGACTAACCTTTTCGTCAGAAAAGGTTGAAACCTTGTCTTTGTCTTTGTCTTTGTCTTTGTCTTTGTCTTTGTCTTGCACTGATATCAGTTTGATTGGCTCTGATTGGCTCTGATTAGCTCTGATATCAGAGCTAATCAGAGAGCGCGCTTTTTCTGCGCCCTCGACCTTGTTCTTATAACTTGCCGCCTGTCGGTCTATCTCTAACTTTGCTGTAGCCCACAGGAAACGCTCGTTGCCTTTGAGATCAGGGGCTTCGCCCGTCTCTGCGTATTTCAGCATTGCCGTGAAAAGCCGCCCGCGCTCTGCGTCACCGAGCATTTCTATTTTGTCCGCAAAGTCTGTAAAGACTTTCAGATATTTCATTGCTTATTCTCCTAGCCTATATCTTGCGTATCTCGTTTTTTCGCCGTATCTGTTCCGCCCCGTGACGGTTTCGGTGACTATCGGCAAGCCTTGACGTTTCAAGTCGTTAATGCGGGAGGCAAGGCGCATAATCCCGTATTCGCTCATTGCCTCCATGCTTGTAATGCTGCCGTAGTCCTCCAAGTGCCGGGTTATTCGTTCGTTCTGCGTCATGGCTCAAACGGCAAGACTTCGCCGTCATCGTCGTCAACCTCAACAAACTTCGGCGCGGCGGGGGCTTCGGCTTTCTTGCTCTCGCCAAAATACACGTGGTCGGCGAGCACCTCCCATGATGTGCGTTTGTTGCCGTCCTTGTCCTGCCACTGGCGGGATTGCAGCCGCCCGGTGACGACGGCCATGCTGCCCTTGGTGAAATACTTGTTGACGAACTCGGCGGTCTGACGCCATGCGACGCAGTCAATGAAGTCCGTCTGCTTGTCGCCGAAGTCGCGGTCACAGGCGACGGTGAACGAGGTCACAGGGGTGTTGCTCTGCGTATAACGCAGTTCGGGGGCTTTCGTCAAGCGCCCCATGATGGTGATGGTGTTAAGCATTTGCGGTGTTCCTTCCTGCCTCAGCGGCTTTCATGCAGCTCACGCACAAGGTCCTCCCATAGCGGCGCTTGCTGTATCTCTCAATTTCACCGGCAAACCAAATCGTGCCGTCCCGCTTGCGGTCGTTGTCAATTGCCGCTCCGCAGTCAGCGCAGGTGCACAGCTCAGCTTTCGGCGCGGGGGGCGTCGGCTTGTCGCCGCGCTTGGCGGTGTCGCCGGTGTTGGTGGTGTCGCTGTCCTTTGTGTCGTCGATACAAAACAGGGCGTTCAGTGCGTACTTTCTCGCGTAAGAGCTGGACGCGCCGGTGACTTGCGAGCCGTCCATGCCCTTTTTCTCCGCTTCCTCGCGGGCAAAGGCCGTGGTGGTGATTACTTCGGCGGGCTTCTCGATGTTGGCGAGCGTCGCCGTTGCGGTTATGTAGTAGCGTTCGCCGATTTGCACAAGATTGTCCGTCAGCTTCAGCACCGCGCCGTGTTTCACGCACAGCGGTTTCACCGCCTCAAGAATGTCCTCGCAGTTGCGGTAGTTGTACTTGCCGAAGCTGTTGTACTGGCTCTTGGGCGCTTTCAGCTCGCTCTGTATGGCGAGCAGGCGGGTTTCGATGTTCAAGGTTTCACTCATGTTCTATTTCCTCCGGAATTTCGATATTCAGCGGGCATTTCCAGCCCGTAGTGTACTTGGTGTCGATGATGTACTCGCCGGTCATGCGGCATTGGTTGCGCGCGTAAGTCTCCAGCATGGGGCAGTAGGCACAGGCCACGTGGCCGCGCTCGAAGTAGAGCGACGCCGACGCGCGAACGTATTCAAGATTCTCGCGGGTCATGCCCATCGCTCTGCTCCCCTTTCAGCTTGTCTAGCCGCGCTTGCTTCACGGCGGGATTCCAACCGCATGTGTCGCACTTTGTGTCGTCCCCGCACGACACGGCGATATATCCGCCTTGCCGCCGGGGGACGTATATACACGGCGTGAGCTCGCTTGCTTTAGGTCTCGCCATTGTCGTCGTCCTCCTCATCGGGATAGTCAAAAAAGTCGTCATCGCCGTATTCCTCGCGGTCGGGATAGCCCCACAACAGGGCGGCGCGGATATCGGGGGCGTCGGGCAAAAGTCTCATTTAATCGCCCCTCCGTTGTTGTAAAAGTCCACCGCGTCGCCCAAGTTGTAGAACGTCCCGGTCTTGCCGTTGATTCGCGCCTCGTAACCGGCGCGGGTTTTCTTGAGCTTGTGCTCGACGATAAACCAAATCCCGTTGCGGCGTCCGCTCTTGGCAAGCGGGGTCTCCGTGCGCATGATGTAGTCCGTCGCACGGATTTTCTCACCATTCATCGCCCCACGCCTCGACTTTCTCCGGGTCAACCCAGTCATAGTTACACTCGCGGCGACGCTGCCAGCGGTCGAGCCAGTTGTAACGGCGGGGCTTGCGCTCCGCGTTAAGCGCGGCTTGCAGACCCCAGCGCCCAAGCAGCACCGCCGCCACAATGCCAAGCGCGAGGACTACCTGCCACGCATACGGCATTCGGCCGATGTGCTCAACGCACCACGGCATGTTGTTGATTATCCATTCGCACATTATCGTTTTCCTCCTCGATATTTTCACCGGCAAAACAGTCGGCGCAGTCTCCTAAAGGGCATTCCACCCAGTTCTCCGGGCATTCGGGCAATTTGTCCACTTGATTTTTCGCCCTCCTCATGCTATAATCATGGTGTTCTATTTTTTCATTGCCGCTTAGTCCCGTTGCCCCGGGGCGAGGCGGCTTTTTCATTTCCGCTTCATCTTGCGGTAGTCCCGGCGTGAGCGCCGCGCGCGTTCAACGAGGACGCCAAGCGATTCGTCGTTGTATCGCTGTCTCAGTGCCGCTGTGGCCTCGCTGTACTCCGCGCGCCACGCCTTGTATGCCTCGCACTTCGAGTGACAGCCCTGCGCCCGCTCCGTGCAGTCTCGGCATGGGTTCATGCGTCTCGCTCCTTTTCCTCTTTATCCGCGAGATACTCGTCCCTGTCCCAGTACTTGCCGCTTTCGTCGCCCTCGACGATGATTTTCCAAGAGCCTTTGAAAATGCCTTTATAGCTGCCGACGATTTCGCGCTCGCGCACCGGCTTAAAGCGCGCCATGTACGCCGTGTTTTTTATCACCGATGACATCGCTTCCGCGAGCAGCTTGATAGTTTCCGGCGTGGGCATGTTTCCCTCGGCGGCCTTTTGCTTAGCAGCGGCAAGGCCGCGTTCAAAATACTTGGCGTTCCTCTGTCCAGTGCGATTCATGCGCTCTTTTAGGGCGGCGCTGATTTCGTCAATGCACTCCTCGTACTCCGCCGCCGTGCCGACGAAAAAATATCCGTCGTGGCTGCCAATGCTGATAATTTCATCGGCGGGGCGTTCGTGCACGAGCTTGTCCAGTTCAGTCATGCTTTCACCTCCTATACCCAACTCTTTCGGCGGCGTTCCGCGCCGACCACTCGCGGAGGCCTTGCACGTCGATGTAGATCTTGCCGCCGAGCTTGTACGCCGGGAAGCCCTCCATGTTGATGTATTCATACATGGTTGAGCGCCCAACGCCGAGCGCTTCTGCTGCCTCTTTGGCACTGTACGCGATACGGTCGTCTTGCGGAGGCTGTACCTCCGGCGGCGGGATTAAGTTCTCCTGCGCGTAGGCCTTAAACGCTTCAAGGAATTCAATGTCAGTCATCGCTCGCCCTCACTTTCCGCGCCGCCGGGCTGTCGTCCTCAACGCCGATATACACATTCGCGCTATCCGCTTTCAGCGTTCCTGGATACACGTGGAATGTTTTCGTGTCTACTTTTTCATTCACTGAATTGAACCACTCGTGTATGGTTTCTATGTTCTCAAAACGGCCAAGTGCTTCTTCAAAATCTGCGCACTTGCGAGTTTTCCCGCAGCCTAGCAAAAACGCATCACCCATGCCATTGCGCGCCCACACCGCATGTTTGCAGTTGCAACAAGCAAGGCTTTCACAAGGTGGCAATGCGGATTTTTCTATAAGCGAATTCAAGAAATTTATTCTTTCGAGTTCTCTCTCCAATTCCGCGATGCGTTGCTCAAAAAAATGCTTTTTTTTACGTCTCATCGGCTTTAGCCTCCTCTTTCTCAATTTTCAGCCCGTCAATGCGGCCTTTGAGGTAGCCTCGGACAAAGTCCTGCCCGTCGGCGGGTACGGCGTTCATGCTGTCAAGCAGCTCTTTGACCGCCTGTTTTTCTTTTTCGCTCATTTTCTATCCTCCTTTGATTCTGATGTAAAATGCCGTTTTCTGATTGACTTCCCGCACACGCGGGTGTTATGATTTTGATATTACCTAATGGGGGTATTACTATATGGATTCTGTTGTTATTTCTGCTCTTATCAGTGGCGTCGTCAGCGGTGTCGTCGGTATCGTCTCCGTCGTTTCCGCACAAAAAACCGCTATGAAAACCGTTGACGCGGAGATTGCGAAACTCAAAGCCACATGGGAACACGAGCGCACGGTCGCCGATGATAAAGATTTTGAGAATATGGTGTCTGCTGTTACACTGTTCTCTCAAAACGATTGCGGTGATTATCACCGCCGAGCAGTTGAGGCCACTGCGGCCGTTCGCGCTCATGCTACGGGCGATGTTGCAGCCGCCGTTGAGCAACTCAACACCTTGCTCGTGCGCCACATGTACAATGGCGTTGAAATAAGAGCGGCTTTAGAAAATGTTTTGCAGAAGCAGAAAAACAAATAACGCGATGGCCGCCCCGGAAAATGCGCCCGCTATTTGTATGGATACAAAGGCTTGCGCTATATGGTCGCTTAACCGTTTTGCGTAGATAGCCAACGCGACGACGGTATTTATAACCGTTGCCCCCAACAGTGCGATGAAGTAACACTGCAATACGTTCATATTCTCACCCCCCCTCTTTCGGTCTATCTGAATTATAATTCATTTTTGGTGCGGTTTCGGCGAGGGATGAAGCCCCTTGCCGAGACCGTGTAACTGAAAGAGGTTTCTCTCTTTCAAGCTCACCTTGATTATAAATCATTTTAAGTGGAAAGTCAAGATTTATTTTCAAGTTTAAGCGGATTTTATTCTTGCTTTTTTCTGCGGTTTGGTTTATAATAGTCCGTGATAGGAGGTGAACATCATGGACACCATCGGCGAAAGAATCCGTTGGCTAAGAAAGCAGCGGGAAATGACCCTAATTGAGCTAAGCGCGTGTATAGGCATCTCAAATCAATCGCTTAGTGCAATAGAGACCGGAAAGAACAATCCATCTAACCAAACGATAATGTTGCTATGTCAACAGTTCCGGGTAAATGAGTTGTGGCTGCGCACTGGCGTTGGTGAGCCGTTCGCCAAGAAGCCCCGCTCCGAAGTAATAACCGAATACGTCGGACAGATTGCAGACGGCAACCGCAGCGAGACGGAAATGCTGCTCATCGAGCTCATGGCAGAGACGAGCGTTGAGGAATGGAAAGCACTAGCCGAATTCTTTAGGCGTTTGGCGGATAAAATGAACAAGCCCGGCACGGAATGAATCCGTGTCGGGCTTGTTCCCCTGTTCTCTCTCAAATCAGCTGCAGCGTAAATATCAGCACCAACCGCAATTTTTCATAAGGCAGCTCTTTTATCAACCTCTCGATTTCTGCGATTAGCTTGGCGTTTCTTTCGTCCATTTGCCCCTCCTCCCTTGTCAAACGCTCACCCGTTCCGGGATTTCCGGGGCGGGTTTTTCTATGCTCCGCGCAAACTGCGCGGAATTTGTAAAAAATGCTTGCAAAATAGTCCGTGCTAGTTTATTATGGTTATGGAATTTCATCGGATTGTACAGAATTCGCGTTCGCGGCGCGAGCAAAGCGACGTTGACGATGTACAGTATTGCCATGATATAGCTCCTTTCGTGTGTAAAAATTTTATATAGAGGTCGTGCAGTTATGGGGATATTTGATTTCTTTGCGCGTAAAGCCTCATCACATAACAACTCCCGCAATGACGCTACAAAACGGAGGAATACTGCAAAATCAGATTCCGGCGTGCGAATTCAGTTTTGCCACGAGGGCGAAAACAGAAATGTATATGTAGTCGGGGCGGACACAATCCCAGACGACGAAAAGCAGTATTATCGGCCAGACGAATACTACAAAAACTACGCCTACAATGGCCTTGTGGGCGAGGAAATAACTCCTTTTGAAAGCCGGAAAAAGTATCTGCCTAAATCAAAAAACGGCCTCTATCCTGCGGAAATTCTTTTATTGCATTATTGCACATACAGCCAATACCCTTTCCCGCGCAATGGTTTCCCCGGCTTTTGGTGGTATCAATATGGTATCCGTGATGTTATTGGTTGCTTAGGGTCGCTCGAAGCGCGCGGTTTTTTGCAACGTTCTGACGTGTACCAAAGTCTGCGAAAGTATCTCAACGCCGAACTGCAAGAAATACTATCCGAACATGGGCTTAATACAAAAGGCAAAAAAGCTGTACTAATTCAGCGGATAATTGATAATATAAATGCCGATGACTTGGCGGAGCGTGTGACGCGTTTTTATTATTCGCCTACCGAATTAGGATTAGATGAGTTGCGGCAAAACCGTGCTATTATTGAGCAAGCCGGAGTATATTTGCCCGCAGACGACAATCGCCCTGGACAAGACAAGCAAAAATCCCAAAAAACACTTCATAGTTAATTTTCAAAAACGCCCCCGCCGCCGCTGCAACCGGCGGCGAGAGCTGCAACAGATATCCCTTGTAAACCGCTAATATCTGCTACGCCCTTAAGATAGCAGATAAGCACGGGAAAAGTCCACATGTGTTTCCACAAAAGCGCGTGAGTTTCGACAAATCCGCCTTTTTGGCGGACGGCGTGTGCTTTTGCGGATATGAAAAAATCTGCTGAAAGGGTGAAACCGATGACCCCGTATCAACGCTTACAACCACGCTTCGAGGCGTACAATGCCAAAATCACAGCCGCGAGGAGTAAAAAAGGGTGGTCGATTGAGCAACTCGCCGCTGAATCCGGGGTGTCCTACTCTGCCGTGTCGTCGCAAAGCTCCGGGCGGGCAATGAATCCCAAGCTTTTTGAACAAGCCGCAATTGCCGAAGCTCTCGGCCTGTCGCTCGATGAGCTGATGGGCATAAACGGCTCGGCAGAAACGAACGAGCTGATGGAGCGCGTTCATGCCCTTGAAATTGAAAGCTCGTGCCGCAATGAATCGCTATCGAACTATCACACAATCATGTACGCACTCATCGGTATTTGCGTATTGCTTATACTGGTCGTCATCGGCTACATGATTTTCGACGCACACATCATAGACGCCGGTCTATTCCAGTCTGCGGGCATGAGCGTGTTCGCGGTGCTGCTTGCAATGGTTCTGGTTGCCGCTGTCGCGGCGGTACTGTACGCAATGCACATAATCCGCAAAAATTAAAAAATCGCCCTCGCTATACAGCGGGGGCGTAGCTATATACAAAAAAGGGAGCTGATACTATGGCAAAGAGTTCGCGCGGCGCACAGGGCGCAGGCTCAATCCGCAAACTGACAGTTAAGCGTAACGGCAAAGAGTATACCTATTGGGAGGCACGTGTGACCGTTGGGCGTGACCCCGGAACAGGAAAGCAAATCCAAAAAAGCTACACCGGCAAGACGCAGAAAGAAGTCCGAGAGAAAATGCAAGCGGCGGCCGTTGCGGTGAACGAGAACACATACACCGAGCCGTCCAAGCTCACCGTCGCGCAATGGCTGGATATTTGGATTGACGAATATCTCGGCGGGGTGAAACCGCGCACCGTCGATTCCTATAAAACTACCGTTCGCGTACATATCAAGCCGACACTCGGCGCGCTCAAGCTATCAAACCTTGCCGCGCACGATATTCAGAAGCTATATAACGCCGCGCAGAAAGGCGACAAGCCTTTATCCGCAAAATCCATCAAGAATCTGCACGGAGTGCTTCACAAGGCTCTGCAACAGGCTGTAGAGCTGGGGTATATCAAATATAATCCCGCCGACGCATGCAAGCTCCCGCGCGTGGAGAAAGCCGAGATTAAGCCGCTCGACGATGAGGCCATCACCGCCTTTCTGCGCGTCGCCGCCGGGCACAAGTATGAGTACATCTATCTAGTCACCCTATTCACGGGAATGCGCGAGGGGGAAGTGCTCGGCCTCACGTGGGATTGCGTCGATTTCAAGCAGGGCACTATCCTCATCAACAAGCAGCTCCAAAAGACGCGCGCAAGCGGCGGGGAGTACGGTTTTGTATCGCCAAAAAACAACAAGAGCCGCCGCATTACCCCTGCGCCGTCCGTGATGGGCATTCTGCGCGCGCAGCAGCGGCGGCAATTTGAGCAGCGGTGTAACTCGCACGGATTGTGGGATAATCCCCTCAACCTTGTTTTCACCAACGAGGTCGGGCGCAACCTTTCAGCGCAGACGGTGTATCTGCACTTCAAGCAGCTCATCGCCGCCGCCGGATACCCCGACACACGTTTTCACGACCTGCGCCACTCATACGCGGTCGCCGCACTCCAAGCCGGGGACGATATCAAAACCGTGCAAGAGAATCTAGGCCACCACGCCGCCGCGTTCACGCTTGATGTTTACGGCCATGTGACCGAGAAAATGAAAAGCGAAAGCGCCGCCCGCATGGAGGCCTTTATCAAAGACGTTTCCGGCAAGTAAAAGGGAAAACTAAAGGGAAAAAAGCAAGGGAAAACTCCCTAAAGGGAAAAAGTAAGGGAAAACCGCAAATTCGCGCTTTTTTATTTTTCGCTTTTTAGCACTTTTGAGCTCTGTTTTAGGCGAAAAACCAAAATAATAACCACGGATTAAAACAAATCCGTGGTTATCGTAGTTGGTGCGCGAGGCGGGACTTGAACCCGCACGCCCGGAGTGAGCACTAGAACCTGAATCTAGCGAGTCTGCCAATTCCACCACTCGCGCATCTCTGGAACGCTTGACTATAATAGCATTCCGCGCGGCGCTTGTCAAGTCGTTTTTTCGGTTATTCACAATTTTTACTTTACTTTGATGGAGAGTGATGATAATATTATTGAGACAAATGCTCCGGGCGCGGCGTTTGGGCGGCGCGAGACCGGGTTATCAAAAGGAAGTGCATTGAAATGAACATAGATCGCGTTGAGCTGAAAAGCCGGGCAAAGGGCATGCTGAGCGCGGCCACGCCCTCCCCTATTCGCGTGACGCTGATATATCTCGCGGTTTCGCTGTTGTTCTCGCTGCTGTCGGCGCGGCTGCTTGGGCTGAGCCTCACCCAGCAGGACATTGAGCAAATCCTCACCCACATGCAAAACGGCCATTATGAATACGCCATGGAGTACATGACCGAGTACATGCCGCCCGCAACGTCTTACATCATCGATGCGGCGCTGCAAATCGCCTCGTGCATCGTATCCGCCGGATTCACGATATTCATCCTCAACACCGTGCGCGGCACGGGCGCATGCTTCGGCAATCTGCTTGACGGCTTCGGCATTTTCGGCCGGGTGCTGTGGCTTTCCATTCTCAAATGGGTTTTCACGACGCTGTGGTCGCTGCTGCTGTTCGTGCCGGGCATCATCGCCGCGTACAGCTATCGCATGGCGCTTTACATTCTCATTGACCACCCGGAAATGTCCGTGATGGAGTGCATCCGCGAGAGCAAGCGCATGATGAAAGGCCACAAGGCCGAGCTGTTCATGCTGGATTTGAGCTTCATCGGCTGGTCTATCCTGTCGTCGCTGGCCGCGATCGGCTGGTGCGTGAGCATTTTCACGACGCCGTATTTCGCGCTGACCTATGCGCAGTATTATGAAATTCTCGCCGGGCACACCGCCGGGAGCTATACCGACGCATTATAAAAACCGTCCCTCGGAGTTATTCTCCGAGGGATTTTTTGGTGGTTTTGATCAATAAAGCAATGAGCCGTGCTGTGGCTTGGGCTTGAACTTTGTGCCCGAAACAAGCCCCATTGCACCGAACATCGTGACCATCGACGAGCCGCCGTAGCTGAAAAACGGGAGGGTGATGCCGATGACGGGGGTGATACCGACGTTCATGCCGATGTTGATGAAGGTCTGGAACGCGACGGCGGCGGTGACGCCCATGCATACGAGCATGTCAAACGTGCGCCCCGCGCGCAGGCCGATGTACGCGCAGTGAATGATGATAATGGTCAGCAAAATGAGGACGATTATGCAGCCGATCATGCCCCAGTTTTCGCCGATGCAGGAGAAAATGAAGTCGGTGTGCTTGCCGGTGAAGACGGAGGCGCGATGCCCCTCTTCAACGCCGGTGAGACGGCCGGAGGCAAGAGTGAGCTTGCTTTGCGTGGTCTGCCAGGTGATGCCCCAGCCGTCGGGGTCGACGGACGGGTCATAAGGCGCGACAAGGCGCTGCTTTTGATAATCCTTCAAAAAGTACGTCCACAAGAGCGGGATTGCCGCCGCGACGGCCGCGCCGCCGAGGGCGAACCAATAAAGGCGCACGCCGAGCACAAAGAACATGACGAGGAAAACCGCGATGAGTATGCCCGCGCTGCCAAGGTCACCGGAGACGACGACGATCATACCGAACACGATGACGAAGTGCCCGGCCATCTGCACGACGGAGAGGAAGGAATTGATGTCCTTATACTCCTTCAAATACGTCATTTGCTTGGCGGAGACGACGATGTACAAAACCTTTATAACCTCAGAGGGCTGAATGCCGATACCGGCGAAGCGAATCCAGCTTTTGTTGCCGGTGCCGTCGTCCTGGCCGAGGATGACGAGGGCGACGATGAGCAAAACGTTGATGACACACAGCGCCTTCCACTGCTCGCCCAAAAGGTCGGAGTCAATGACCGTGAAAAAGACGAACATGCCGATGCCCAGGAACATGGAAAACACCTGCACCACGATAAACTTCGTCGGGTTTTCCATGCCGGCCCAGCCGCCCACGGCCATGCCCGTGACCGCCTTTTCAATCGCGACTATGCCGAAAATCGAGCAGATAATGCACATGACGAGCAAAAAAATGTCCGCCCGCTGAAAAAATATTTTGATATATTTCTTAAAATCTTTTATAATAACACCGCCTGTTCAAATCGAAGCTTGAAATAAGCCCCTGTTTCGGCACGTTGAATGGGATATCACCAAAAAACGCGCCGTGTTCAGAGTGTATTTTAGCACATAATTGCTCTTTACGCAATGGCGCTTACGGTGTATAATATTACGAATTTAGAAACAAATTCGGAGCGTGTTATGGCAGAATTTATTTCCAACAGCGAGCACGAGACCGAGAAAATCGGCGAGCAATTCGCCGCCGGGCTGAACGGCGGGTCGGTCGTGGCAATGTACGGCGACCTCGGCGCGGGCAAGACCGCGTTCGTGCGCGGCATGGCGCGCGGCATGGGGCTTGACTGCCGTGTGTCCAGCCCGACGTTCACGATTGTCAACGAATACCTCGGCGAGCGCGAGCTTATCCATTTTGATATGTACCGCTTGTCGGACGCGGAAGAGCTGTTCGACATCGGCTGGGAGGATTATCTCCGGCGCGGTGCGGTGTGCGCCGTGGAATGGAGCGAGAACGTGCAGGACGCGTTTTTCGGCGATGAGACCATCGTGCGCATTGAAAAGCTCGGCGACGGGCAGAGGAAAATCACGATTGAGGAGGGCGCGAAATGCTGATACTGGCGTTTGAATCGTCGGCCAAGGCCGCGTCCGTGGCGCTCGTGCGCGATGGCGCGCTCGTGGCGCAATACATGCAGTGCAGCGCGCTCACCCACAGCCGCACTCTTTTGCCGATGGCCGAGGACTTGCTGAAAAACTGCGAAGTGACGCTCGCAGATGTTGACGCGCTGGCCGTGGCGCAAGGGCCGGGGTCGTTTACGGGGATACGCATAGGCGTGTCGGCTGTGAAAGGGCTTGCATGGGCCGGCGAAAAACCGTGCATCGGCGTGTCGACGCTGGAAGCAATGGCGTGGCACGGCGTGGCACACGGCGGTTATGTCTGCTGCGCGATGGACGCGCGGCGCAATCAGGTTTACAACGCGATTTTCAAGATAGAAAACGGCCGCCCCGTGCGCGTGAGCGCGGATCGCGCCATCGCGCTTGCAGAGCTTGCGGATGAAGTGCGCGAGCTGGGCGACGACGTGTTCATCGTGGGCGACGGCGCGGCGATTACAAAAAGCTTTTTCGACGGTGCGGCAATCCCCTGCTCTGTCGCGCCTGAAAATCTCGTTTGGCAGGATGCGTGGGGCGTGGCGATGGCCGCAGAGGACAAGCCCCTCGGCACGGCTGATGAGCTGCTGCCGGTGTACCTGCGCCTTTCTCAGGCCGAGCGCGAGCGCCAAGAGCGCCTCGCCCGCGAGGCCGAAAACAACTAAGTTCAGCATTATATTTTTAATAAAGGAGAAACGTGAACATGAGCAAACTTTGCGTATTCGACCATCCCCTTATCCAGCACAAGCTGTCCATCCTGCGCGATGAAAAGACCACCGTCAAAGAATTCCGCGAAATCGTCTCGGAAATCGCCATGCTGATGTGCTATGAATCCACGCGTGACCTGCCGCTGGAGGAGGTCGATGTCAAGACTCCGGTCGCGGTTGCCAAGTGCCGCCGCATCGCCGGCAAGAAGCTGGCCATCGTGCCCATACTCCGCGCCGGTCTCGGCATGGTCGACGGCATGGTGAGCATGATGCCCAACGTCAAGGTCGGACACATAGGTCTGTTCCGCGATCCCGAAACGCTTGAACCGGTCAAGTACTACTTCAAGATGCCCGCTGACATTTCCGAGCGCGACGTCATCGTCGTCGACCCGATGCTGGCCACCGGCGGCTCTGCCTCTGCGGCAATCACCTTCCTGAAAGAGGCCGGCGCACAGCACATCAAGCTGATGAGCATCATCGGCGCTCCGGAGGGCGTAGAGCGCATGCAGAAGGATCACCCCGATGTCGACATCTTTGTCGCCGCGCTTGATGACCACCTCAACGATCACGGTTACATCGTCCCGGGTCTCGGCGACGCCGGCGACCGCATATTCGGCACAAAGTAAACAAGATAACAAACCGACGAAAAGCACAACGTGCGGGCACAAAACGTGCCCGCACGGATTTTTTATTATATTTTCAGTCGTTTTTCTCGTCCTTGTGCTTGCTTGAGCCGAGCTTGAAGTCCGGCTCTGTGCCCCTTGCGAGGCGGACAATGTTTTCTCTGTGGCGCACGACGACAAGCAGCATCGCAAACACGCACAGCAGCAAGCGCGGCGTAGAAAGGCCGAAAAATGCTGCCGCGGCCACGCCGGAGGCCGCCGCCATCAACGAGCCGAGTGAGACCTTGCGGCTCAAAACCGCGGCAAGGCCGAAAAACACAGCCGCAACCACCAGCACACGCCAATCGGCCATGAGAAACACCATCGCCCCGACACTGACGCCCTTGCCGCCACGAAATTCGTGCATGGCGGGATAACAATGACCCAAGAGGCAGGCCGCACCCGCTGCGCACATGCCGTTTTCGCCGAGGAGTAAATACCCCAGCAACATGCTGATCGTGCCCTTGAGCGCGTCACCGGCCAGCGTCATCAGCCCCATGCGAAGCCCGAACACGCGCGCCATATTCGTCGCGCCAGCGTTGCCGCTGCCCTGCGTGCGAACGTCAGCCTTCATCAAATTTTTCGACACGAAAATGGACACGCTGACCGAGCCGAGAAAATACGCGCACACAAGCGCAATGATGTATTTCAATATGACCATGTTAAGTTCCGATAAACCCTTCAAAAATTCAAACTGATTATAACGCATTTATCAGACGTTTGCAACCGAATTATGGCCATATATTTGTCTTTTTTATTAACTTATCTCATCAATGCACGAAAACGCACTCCACGGCCACGCGTTGGGCGGCGGGGCTTGGAAGCTGACGCGCTCGCCCGTTTGCGGGTGCGTGAGGGCGAGCGAATGTGACCAAAGCGCAATTTCACACTCGCCGTCGGTGAGTGTGCCGTACTTTCTGTCGCCGACGAGCGGAAACGCGCGCGAGGCGAACTGGCAGCGGATTTGGTGCGTGCGCCCGGTGATGAGGTGCACGCGCACGAGGCTCATGCCGTCACGGCGTTCAAATGTGGTGTATTCCATCCGCGCCTCTTGAACACCCTTGCCGGGCGCGTCGGTCACGAAGGTCATTTTGCGCGCCTTGTCGCGCCACAGGAGATCGACAAGCGTGTCGCTCTGCGCCGTGTCGCCGTGGACGACGGCGAGGTATTCCTTATCAAGCTCTCCGTCGCGAACCTGTCGGGAAAGCTCACTCGCGGCGGCGGCAGTGCGCGCAAGCACCATCAGCCCGCCCACAGCGCGGTCAAGGCGGTGCACCGTGCGCGCATCGCCGCCGAGCGCGGCGCGCACCAGCTCCGGCATGCCGCCCGGCTCATCCGTGCTGAGCACACGCGGCGGCTTGACGCAAACGGCGATTGAATTGTCATGAAAAATTACGTCCATGGGAAACTCCGATTATACTTTTTCTGCGACAAAACGCGCTGCCGAGTGGCAGCGCGTTATTTGTTGTCTAGTTGCCCTTGGCAATGGGAAGAGATTACATCTCTTTCTTCTTGCGCGGAATGAGGGCGATTGCGCCTGCGCCGGAGATGACCATGACGGCGATCCAAATGGCGAGGTTACTCTCATCGCCCGTTGCGGGGGCGTAGTTGGCGGTGACGACGCGGAAGGTCGCGGTCTCAGTGCCGCCGTTGGTGTTGCCGAGCTTCATGGTGTAGCTGCCGTAGTTGAGCAGGTTGAGGAAGTTGGCCTTGAGAGTGATGGTCTTGCCATTGTTGGAGAGAGTGTAGTTGGCCGGGTCGATGGTCGTGCCGCTGATGGTGACGGAGTTGATGGCGCTGTTGGCGGTGAAGTACAGGTCGGAGGTCGTGCCGCGGACGTGGGCGTTGTCGCCGTAGGCCGCAGAGGCAGTGCCGCTGACGGTTATGTAAGCATACTGAGTGCCGGCGTTGTTGCCGTTGGCGTCAACCGTGTCAACTCTCAGAACGTGCTGACCCGCAGAGAGGGTGGCGAGGAAAGAGGAGTTGATGACGAGGTTGCTGCTGCTGTAAACATAGTTGTACTTGGAGGTGTTGCCGCTGCCGGTGAAGCAGACGTCATCCATGTAAGCGCTGTAAAGCAAGGGGCTGACGGTGAAGGTGAGGTTGCCCTGACCCTTTGCCCAAGTGACATTGGTGGGCGAAAGGGTGGCGTCGCCATAGCCGAGAGAGTTGACCGGAACGGTGACAGAGCCGGTCTCGCCGTTGGCGGAGGTGGCAGTGACGGTGACATTGCCGTTGCCCTTGCCGCCGGTGACGGAGAAGTTAGGCGCGCTTGCAGAGGAAGTCGCGGTCACGATGGAGAGGGTCGCGGGAGTGGTGGAATAGCTCCAAGTGAAGACTTCGTCGGTGCTCTTAGCGTTCTTGACATAGAACCATGCGACTTCGCCGTTGTCGATACGGCTGACGTTGGTGGTGACTTCGAGAGTGCGCGGTGCAGTGACGGTGATGTCCTTGGTAGCAAAGACAGTGCCGTCGGAAGCATAAGCCTTGACAGTGACCTTACCGGCGGAAATGCCCTTGAAGTTGACAGTGCGGTTCTTTGCAATATCGATCGAGCCGCTGCCGCTGCTCATAGCATCAACTTCCCAGAAATTGAACGCGCCGGAGGTCATATTGACATCAAGCATGATGGAGTTGCCGACCATAACGGTGTCAGCCGTGGCGGTGATAGTTCCAGCCGGGGCGGGTGTGGGGTCGGGTGACTTAGTGGCAGGGAAAGTCAGCTCGACGCTCTTGCTGCCATAAGCAATTCCATCCTTATAAAGAGCAACGGATACAGTTGCCGTAACAGCAGAACTGGTTTCATTCTTGCCACACGCGACGCGAACTTCGTTCATACCAGAACCCGAATATGTTTCCTTGGTCTTATCAAAGGATATAAGCGAAGAATTAGAAGTAGACCATACTATTTCATAATCACTCGCATTAGTTACACCTTCAAAGGTAGCAAGCATGTGATATGCTACTTCATTCGCATTATCAAAACTTTTATAATCCTTGTCATAAAAGCTCTTACAGGTAATGCCGTCCGCGTATGCCGCGACGGTCATAAAGCTCGCGAGGATGCAGACCATCATCAGCACGGAAATAACTTTCTTCATGGTTTTCATTTCTAAAAATCCCCCTTATGAGATTTATATTACAGGAATCACAAACGGCATAAAAGCCGAGACCTATTTGAGGTCACACATAATGTAACACAATGTTTCCGAAATTGCAAGAGTTTTTCTGAAATTTTTTATTATTTTTTACCGTTTTGTAATTTATCTATATATTGTGCCGCAAATAACGCTTCGTCACAATATGCAGACACCGGTTTGAGCAATTTCGACCTACTATTTATATAACGTTTCAAAAACAAAAAAGTTTCATCTATTTTGCGAGAAATTTGAGGAAGTACGCCCACTCCCCCGCCGATCCACCCCGCCTGGTATGTGGGGGCGGGTCAGTGACTAAATTATAATAGTAGGAATAAAGGCAATACTGCCTTGTGCGTTTACATAATATCACCGATTGTCGGAAAATGCAATAGGGAAAGTGCGGGGAGTGGGCGGGTTGTCCAAATTGGTTTGCCGCGCACTCCCCTTTTGTTGATTTGTCTATTTTATTTCCTTTGAAAAATTCGTCGACGTGGCTGAAATCATAAAATATAAGCACAAATCGGCGCTTGACGAAAAAATGAAGCGTTTTTTCTTTTATTTCGGCTTTATTTACAAATCGCGATTTATGCAATTCGACTATAAAGGCTTTAATGTCCACCAATAATTCAGCACTTTGCATGAACTTGTGAGTTTTGACTAAAACATCGGACGGAATCCCTTGTCAAATCCGCAATTATAGGTTAATATGCACATATCAGCTTCGGCTAGTACGTTTCAAGGAGAAAGTAAAAATGGGATTTTTGACATGGTTCACACCCGTGGCGGCGGCCTTGGCGTTGCTGTTCGCGACATATAAGGCGCATTATGTGCAAAAGGCCGAACCCGGCAATGAGCGCATGCAGGAAATTGCGAGCGCAATCGCCGAGGGTGCGGACGCGTTTTTGAAGTCCGAGTATAAGATACTGGCGATATTCATCGTGGTGCTGTTCGCGCTCATCGCGGTGTTCATCGACATCGGCACGGCGGTGTGCTTTGTTTTGGGTGCGCTGTGCTCTATTCTCGCAGGCTTTTTCGGAATGCGCGTGGCCACCAAGGCCAACGTGCGCACTGCGAACGCCGCCATGCAGCACGGCATGAACCGTGCTCTGTCCATCGCGTTTTCGGGCGGCTCGGTCATGGGCATGTGCGTGGTCGGCCTCG
>CAZUSM010000016.1:0-19397 GCA_964623675.1 uncultured Oscillospiraceae bacterium | reverse complement strand
CACTGGCAGGAGCTTGACATCTACAACGAGATGCTCAAAAAGAACGAGGGTCACCCCCGCTTCAACCTGCACGACGGCCCTCCCTTCTCCAACGGCGACATTCACATGGGTCACGCGCTGAATAAATGCATCAAAGACTTCATCACCCGCTCTTACGCCATGCGCGGGTATTACACCCCCTATATCCCCGGCTGGGACAACCACGGCATGCCCATCGAGAGCGCGATTATCAAAGAGCAGCGCCTCAACCACAAGGCCATGAGCGTGGCCGACTTCCGCTCGGCCTGTGAAGCTTATGCCGAGAAGTACGTCCAGCGTCAGATGGACGGGTTCAAGCGCCTGGGCGTCATCGGCGACTGGGAGCACCCGTACAAGACCATGAGCCGCGGCTTCGAGGCCGACGAGATCCGCATCTTCGGCAAGATGTATCAAAACGGCCATATCTACAAGGGCTTGAAGCCCGTTTACTGGTGCGCCAAGGACGAAACCGCCCTCGCCGAGGCCGAAATCGAATACCGCGACGACCCCTGCACCACGGTTTACGTCAAGTTCCCCATGCGCGACGATTTGGGCAAGCTCGGTCACATTGACCATTCCAAGCTCTTCTTCGTCATCTGGACGACGACCATTTGGACTCTCCCCGGCAACCTCGCCATCGCCATGAACCCCAGAGAGCAGTACGCCCTCGTCAAAGCCCCCAACGGCGAGATTTACATCATGGCCGAGGCACTGACCGAGAAGGTCATGGGCATGGGCGGCTTCGAGGAATATGAAATCATCGAAACGCACGAGGGCGCGTTCTTTGAAAACATGCTCGCCCAGCACCCCTTCATCGACAAGACCTCGCGCCTGCTGCTGGCCGATTACGTCACCATGGACTCCGGCACGGGCTGCGTCCACACCGCGCCCGGCTTCGGCGCGGATGACTATCAGACCTGCCTGCGCTACGGCATTGAGATGGTCGTCCCCGTGGACGACCAAGGCCGCCACACCGATTACGCCGGCAAGTACGCCGGCATGACCACCGAGGAATCCAACCCCGTCATTCTCGCGGACATGAAAGAAAGCGGCATGCTCTTCGCGTCCGAAGAAATCGTCCACTCTTATCCGCACTGCTGGCGCTGCAAGAGCCCGATCATCTTCCGCGCCACGCCGCAGTGGTTCTGCTCGGTCGATTCGTTCAAGGACGAGGCCATCAAGGCCTGCGAGGACGTCAAGTGGCTGCCCGCGTGGGGCAAGGACCGCATGGGCGCGATGATTCGCGAGCGCGCCGACTGGTGCATCTCCCGTCAGCGCCGCTGGGGTCTGCCCATCCCGGTGTTCTATTGCGACGAGTGCCACAAGCCCGTCTGCACCGAGGACTCCATCGAGTCCGTCGCCGCCATCTTTGAAAAGAGCGGCTCGAACGCGTGGTTCGAGCTGGACGCGGCGGAGCTTCTGCCCGACGGCTTCATCTGCCCCCACTGCGGCGGCAAGCACTTCACCAAGGAAACCGACACCCTTGACGGCTGGTTTGACTCCGGCTCCACTCATTACGCCGCCATGCAGCGCGACCAGGGCTTCTGGCCGAGCGACATGTACATGGAGGGCGGCGACCAGTACCGCGGCTGGTTCCAGTCGTCGCTGCTGGTGGCCGTGGGCGCAATGGGCAAGGGCGCGCCGTATAAAGAATGCCTGACGCACGGCTGGACTGTCGACGGCGAGGGCAAGGCGATGCACAAGTCCCTCGGCAACGGCGTTGACCCCGCCGAGCTCATCAAGGAATTCGGCGCGGACATGGTGCGCCTGTGGGCGGGCTCTGCCGACTATCACGTCGACGTGCGCTGCTCGAAGGATATTTTCAAGCACCTCAGCCAAAACTATCTCAAATTCCGCAACACCGCGCGTTACTGCCTCGGCAACCTCGCGGGCTTTGACCCCAACCACCTCGTCGCGCCGCAGGACATGCTTGAGCTTGACCGCTGGGCGGTCACCAAGCTCAACGCCCTCATCGCCAAGGTCGAGGACGCGTACAACAACTATGAGTTCCACATCGTCTCCCACGCCATCAACGACTTCTGCGTGGTCGAGCTTTCCAGCTTCTATCTTGACATCATCAAGGACAGACTCTACTGCGAAGCGCCCGACTCGCTTGAGCGCCGCTCCGCGCAGACCGCGCTTTGGCTGATTCTCGACAGCATGACCAAGATGTTCGCCCCCATCCTCGCCTTCACTTGCGATGAGGTTTGGCTCGCCATGCCCCACCGCGACAGCGACGATGCGCGCAACGTCGTGCTCAACTGCATGAACAAGCAGTTCGTTGAGTATTCGCTCACCGAGGCCGAGCTTGCCAAGTGGGACGCGCTCATCTCCCTGCGCTCCGACGTCAACGGCGTGCTGGAAAGTGCCCGCGCCGACAAGCGCATCGGCAAGCCGCTGGAGGCCGCCGTCACTCTGCACGCGGTGGACGATGCCTCGCGCGAGGCGGTCAAGGCAGTGGAGAGCATGGACTTGGCGCAGCTTTTCATCGTGTCCAAGTGCCTCATCTCCGACGATGACGCCGAGGGCGACGCCGTCGTGGGCGAGGGCGTGAACAATCCGGGGCTGAAAATCTCCGTCACCGAGGCGCCGGGCGTCAAGTGCCCGCGCTGCTGGATGCACTCGGAGCAGGCCGACGCCGAAACCGGCCTCTGCCCCCGCTGCGCCGCAGTCGTGGCCAAGCTTTGATAATAAGTCGGGGCGCGTCATGCGCGCCCCGGTTTATGCCGTTCTTGATATTATATAGAAAGAACGTATACTATTTTTCGCGCGCCATCACCGCGTGATGGCAGATAGGAGAAAGATATGCTTTATGCAATAGTCGGTATTCTGGTCATCATCCTTGACCAGGGCGTGAAATACTGGGTGACGTCCAATTTGCTCGTCGGCTCGGTCACTCAGCCCTTGATACCCGGAATCATCAGTCTTATCCGACTGCACAATGACGGCGCCGCATTCAGCTTTTTGGCCGGAGGCGGGGCACGCATTTACTTCATTATTCTCACCGTCGTCTTCACCGTCGCCGTCATCATCGCCCTTGCCACCAACTTCATCAACGGCAGCTTCGGGCGCTGGTGTCTCGTGCTGGTCACGGCGGGCGGGCTTTCCAACTGCCTCGACCGTGTGCTGTATGGCTACGTCGTGGACATGTTCAAGCTCGACATTCTGCCGGAATTCGCGGTGTTCAACGTCGCGGACATTTTCATCACGGTGTTCGCCCTCTTGTTCATCGTTTACATCATCTTCGGCAACGAGGACAACAAGGCCAACGAGGACGAGTTTGACGAGCTGGACGACGAGGACGCCGACCGCGAGCCGCTGCGCCTGGGTCTCAAGAAAAACCGCAAGGCCGCCGACCCCGATGACTTCGACCGCGCCGAGCGCCCCGCGCGCGAGCGCGCCGCCGAGGCCAAGGCCAGGAAATACCACGCCGACGACGACGAGGACGAGGTCGCCTCGCCCCGCTTCGGCTTCGGCAAGCAGCGCGCCGCCGCTCCGGCGGACGCCGCGCCGCGCAAAACCGCCGCTTCTGCCGTCTCCGGGGCAGTGGGTGCGGCTGCGGGCGCGCCCCGTCAGGGCGCGAGCCGCCCGGCCGCCAAGCGCCCGGCCGAGGACAACTCCCCCGCCGCGCGCCGTGAGCGCGCGCTGGAAGGCTTCGGCCCGAAGCCGAGTGCCGCCTCGCAGGTTCAGCAGCGCAACAAGGCGCAAAAGACCCGCTATGAAGAGGACTATGAGCAGTACAAGGCCGCGCATCCGGAGCTGAACGAGCGCCCCGCGCGCAAGTCCGCCTCCAAGCCTGCCGCCCCCACCTACGACACCACCGATCCCTTTGCCGAGTGGGAACGCGCCAACGCCCGCGTTGAGTCGGGTCGCGCCACGGGCGCGACTGCGCGCGCCATGGGAGTTGAGCCGGCGGCGGCGAAGTCCGCCCCGGCGGACACTGCCGCACCCACGCGCCACGTCGCCCCCGCCCCGGCAAAGCCCGCCGCCCCCAAGCCGGCGGCAGCACCCGCACCCAAGGCGGCCGAGCCGAGCGACGATTTCTCGCTTGACGACATCCTCAACGAGTTCAAATAATGGACGAGAACATTCTCTTTGTCACAGCACAGGAGAGCGGCGAAAGACTCGACGCTCTCCTTGCCTATACGCTGCCCGAACTGACGCGTTCAGCCGCCCAGCGGCTGATTGACGCCGGGGCGGTCACTCTCGGCGGCGCGGCGCTGAAAAAGAACCACCGCACACGCGCCGGGGATGAATACGCCGTCGCGATGCCGCAGGTGAGCGACGCGCCGCTTGTGGCGCAGGACATTCCGCTGGACGTGGTGTATGAGGACGCGGACGTCATCGTGGTCAACAAGCCGCGTGGCATGGTGGTGCACCCCGCGCCGGGTCACCCGGACGGGACACTGGTCAACGCCTTGATGTTTCATTGTGGGGACAGCCTTTCCGGCATCGGCGGCGAGCGCCGCCCCGGCATCGTCCACCGCATCGACAAAGACACCTCCGGCCTCATCATCGCCGCGAAAAACGACGCGGCGCATCAGGCGCTGTCGGCTCAGCTGGCCGACAGGAGCTTGTCGCGCGTGTATGAGGCCGTGGTTCGCGGTCGCATGCGCGACGACGCGGGCACGATTGACCGCCCCATAGGCCGCCACCCGGCTGACCGCAAGCGCATGGCCGTCACCGCCACGAACTCCCGCCCCGCGCAGACCGATTGGCGCGTCCTCGCGCGCTATAACGGATACACGCACATCGAGTGCCGCCTGCATACCGGGCGCACGCACCAAATCCGCGTGCATTTGGCCTCCGTCGGCCACCCGCTCCTCGGCGACTTCACTTATGGCGCGCCCAGCCCGGACAAGGGCTTGGAGGGGCAATGCCTCCACGCCCGGCGGCTGAAATTCATCCACCCGACCACGGGTCAGCTTATTGAGCTTGAGTCGCCCCTACCGGATTATTTCACCGCCGTCATCTCCCGCCTTGGCACTGAAATCGGCTGATTCGGCGTGATTTTGCCCCATAGCACATCAAATCCGGCATTTTTCGCTTGAAAATACATATACGGAGGAATTATAATGGACAGCAAGAAAATCGTGCGCATAGTCCTCGCCGTGGCGCTGCTGGCGCTCGTGGTGGGCGCGGTGGTGTTCGTCGTGAACCTCGTCAAGGGACTCATCGGCGGCGTGTTCAACCTCATTCTCGGCGTCGTCACCGTCCTCGCGATGGTGGCCATCGTGGCGTGGATGTTCTGGTACGCCGCGCGCAATAAATAACCCCCGCCAAAACCGCACATAATAACATCAATCATATCAACACGGAGGACACCACCATGGCCAACAAGTATACCGGCACTCAGACCGAGCAGAATCTGCGCACCGCCTTCTCCGGCGAGAGCGAGGCGCGCAACAAGTACACGTATTTCGCCTCCAAGGCCAAAAAGGACGGCTTTGAGCAAATCGCCGCACTGTTTTTGAAGACGGCGGACAACGAAAAGGAACACGCGAAGATGTGGTTCAAAGAGCTCAACGCCATCGGCACGACGGCTGAAAACCTCGTCTCCGCCGCCGAGGGCGAAAACTACGAGTGGACGGACATGTACGCCGGCTTTGCCGAAACCGCCGAAAAGGAAGGCTTCCCGGAGCTTGCGGCGAAATTCCGCATGGTGGCGGAAATCGAGCGCCAGCATGAGCTGCGCTATCGCGCCCTGCTGCACAATGTCGAGGCGCAGGAGGTTTTCCAAAAGTGCTCGGTGCAGGTGTGGGAATGCCGCAACTGCGGCCACCTCGTCGTCGGCGAAAAGGCCCCCGAAATCTGCCCCGTCTGCGCCCACCCGCAGGCCTACTTCGAGCTGCGCGCGGAGAATTATTGAGGGTTTGAGTGAGCACAGTTTAGAGTTGAATATTGCAACACCCGCAATCGGCCTTGCCGATTGCGGGTGTTGTGGGTTGCGGGGCTTTTCCCCTCACTCCGTGACTACGCTTTCAAACTCGGATATATCCACCTTGAAGCCGTCGGTGTAGTTCAGCTTCAGGCCGGTGACGTAGCTTTCCATCTCGTCGGAGAATTTTTGGGCGGCGCACATGTAGCGTGCGGAATAGGGCTGACTGCCGTCGGCGGAGTAGCTGACTGTGCGGTCGGCGTCATGCGCAAGGCGCATGATGACGTGATAGCCGTAGGACGACTCAACCACGTCGGACACCTCGCCCGCCTTGAGCGACTTGACTGCGTCCTCAAACTCCGTGACCATCGTGCCCTCGGTGAAGACGTACCCGTCGGGGTAATAGGTCTTGCCGGTGTCCTCGTCGAGCTCGGTTTTCAGCTCGGCAAAGCGGGCGAGCAGCTTTTTGTCGTCGTCAATCGCGCCCAGCTCCTCGGCGATTTTCTCCGCCTGTGCCTTTTTCTCGGCGATTTCTTCCTCGCTGAGCGCCTCGCCGGTGGAGGGATTCTTGGTCATGAGCAGAATGTGGCTTGCGGAGAGATAGCCGTTGTCCTCCAAGTACTTCACGGCCTCCTCGTCGCTCACCTTTTCGCCGTCCTCGCCGTATTTGGCGACGAAGCCGTTGTTATAAATCTTGTCCACGCGGTTGAGGCGGTCGTAAAGGTCGCGGTCGAGATAGGTGTCGGCGAGCTTGCGGTTGAAGTCGTCCTCGGTCGCGCCCTCGCCGCATATTGAGACGATGTCGCTTTCAAGCTGGGCGGCGACGGCGTCCTCATCCGCGCGGGTCAGCTTTATCTTGTTCTTTTCGGCATAGCTCTCTATGCCGTAAAGCTGGGTGAGCATAAACCCGGCGTTATCCGCGGCGAGCGCGGAATAATCGTCGCCCGAACCGTCGCCGATGTCGTCCGCCCAGCTGATGCGGTTGCCGCCGTAAGCGGCCATTTGGATGAAATAGCTTTGCATCTGGCTGGCCTGCATGTAAAGCCAATAATAATACTCCTGCCAGGTGACCTCGTGCCCGTCAATCTCGGCGACAATTTCCTCGGCGTCGCGGCTGTTGTAGAGCGCGGCGAAGTCCACCACCGTGTACTCCACGGGGGCGCTCGTTTCCTCGGCAGCGGCGGTGTCGGCGTCGTCCGCCGGGGCGGCGGACGACGCAACCTCGGCAGTCGCGTCCTCGCTCTCGGCCGAGCCGCACCCGACCAGCGCCGTCACGGCAAGGCAGAACACCATCAGCAGTGCAATGATTTTCTTCATATTATATATCCTTTCCGGTCAATTTTCTCGCTTTTCTGACTATATCACCCCGCGCCGCATTTCACAAGCGTCGGCGGGATTATTTTACGCCCTGTTCATCACTTTTTTCGGCCTTTTCGTCCATGCCGCCCCAGTCGGCGACGAAGCGGCGCGCCTCGTCGATGACCCGGCGCTTGTCCGTTATCTTCACGGCGAGGCAGGGCTTTGTCCCGGCCTCGACGCGCAGGCGCTTGTTGTACTCCGGCTTTGCGTACAGCGCGGACACCTTTTCCATGTCGAAATCGCGCACTGTGAAGCGCAGTGCGCCGGACTTTTGCGAAATGTCGGTTATCCCGGCGCGCCCGGCCTCGCCGCGCAAAAGCGCCACGTGCACCAGCGCGTTCACGCCCGGCGGCGGGTCGCCGAAGCGGTCAATCAGCTCGTCGATGAGGTCGTCGGCCTCGTCCTCGGTGCGGATGAGCGCGATGCGGCGATAGATGTCCATGCGCTGCTCGGCGGAGGTGATGTAGCGCTCCGGGATATTGGCCGCGACGGCGAGGTCGGCAGAGCACTCGGCTCTCTGCGGCGGCTCAATGCCGCGCGCCTCCAAGACCGCCTCGCTCAACAGCTTCATGTACATGTCATAGCCGACGTCAATCATGTGCCCCGACTGCTCCGCGCCGAGGAGATTGCCCGCGCCGCGGATTTCAAGGTCGCGCATGGCGATTTTGTACCCCGAACCGAACTGGGCGAAGTCGCGGATGGCGTTGAGGCGCTTTTCGGCGTCCTCGTTGAGCACCTTGTCGCGGCGGAAGGTGAGATACGCCGACGCGCGCCGCGTCGAGCGCCCGACGCGCCCGCGAATTTGGTGCAGCTGCGCGAGGCCGAGGCGATCCGCGTCCTCGATGATGAGGGTGTTGACGTTGGGGATGTCGATGCCGGTTTCGATGATGGTGGTGCAGACGAGAATCTGCACCTCGCCCGATGACATACTCTCCATCACGGCGGCGAGCATACCCTTGTCCATCTTGCCGTGCGCCACGGCGATGTTGACCTCGTCGTCGAAAAGCGTGCGGATATGGGCGGCGGTGCGCTCAATGTCGTCAATGCGGTTGTGCAGATAATACACCTGCCCGCCGCGGGATAGCTCGCGGCGCATGGCGTCGGCGAGCACGCCCCAATCGTGCTCCATCACGAAGGTCTGCACAGGGAGGCGGTTTTCCGGCGGCTCGTCGATGGTGGACATGTCGCGTATGCCGGACATGGCCATGTTGAGCGTGCGCGGAATGGGCGTGGCCGAGAGCGTCAGCACGTCGACGCCTTGGCTGAGCTCCTTGATGTGCTCCTTGTGCGTCACGCCGAAGCGCTGTTCCTCGTCCACGACCAACAGGCCGAGGTTTTTGAACTTGACGTCCTTGGAGAGAAGCCGGTGTGTGCCGACGACGAGGTCACAGCGGCCGCTGGCGATGTCGGCGAGCGCCTTGGTCGACTGCGCGCCGGTTTTGAAGCGGCTGAGCACCTCGATGTTGACCGGGAAGCCGAAAAAGCGCTGGAGCGCGGTTTGATAATGCTGCTGGGCGAGGACGGTGGTGGGGACGAGGATGGCGGCCTGCTTGCCGTCGAGCACGCACTTCATCACCGCGCGGAGAGCCACCTCGGTCTTGCCGAAGCCCACATCGCCGCACAAGAGCCTGTCCATCGGGACGGACGACTCCATGTCGCGCTTTATCTCGTTTATGCACCGAAGCTGGTCATCGGTCTCGGTATAGCCGAAGTTTTCTTCAAATTCGCGCTGCCACTCGGTGTCGGCGGCGAAGGCATACCCCGGCAGGCGCTGGCGCGCGGCGTAGAGCGCGATGAGCTTTTGCGCCATTTCCTTGGCGGCGGCCTTGGCGCGCGAGCGGGTCTTCGCCCAGTCCGCGCCGCCCATTTTGGACAGCTTCACCACGCGCTCTTCCCCGCCGCCGGTGTACTTGCTGACAAGGTCGAGCTGCGTGGCGGGGACATACAGCGTGTCCGACCCCGCGTAGGACAGCTTGATATAATCCTTTTCAAAGCCGTCCACCGTCATCTTCACGATTCCGGCAAAGCGGCCTATGCCGTGGTTTTCGTGCACGACGTAATCCCCCACGGCAAGGTCGGCGCAGGAGCTGATTCTCTCGCGCCCCGGCGGCAGCTTTTTCGCGGCGGTCTTTTTCTTTTCCTGCCGGGCGCGCAATAGCTGGGCGTCGGTGAGTATGGCGAGGCGCAGTCCGGGGTATTCAATACCCGCGGATATCGCGCCGAGGGTGATGGCGCACGTGCCCGGCGCGGGCAGGGCGCGCAGCTCGGTGCAGAGGGCGGATTTAATCCCGTGCTCGGCGAAAAAGCCGTCCAGCACGTGGGCGCGCCGCTCGTCAGAGGCGAGCACGACCACGGAATAGTTGTCCTTGAGATACATTTTCACGTCGTCCGCCGCCGCTTGGGCGCTGCCGGCGTAAGAGGGGAGCTGCTTGGCGGGGATGCTGACGAGGGTGCGCGGCTCAAGCGGCACGCGCGAGAGCGTGAACGCGTCGGCCATGTATACCGGCCAGTCCTCCACGCGGCGCATCAGCGACTCGAACGGCAGATAAAACGCGTCGGCGCTCATGGCGAGCTGACCCCGGCGCTGAAGCTCGGCGACGTCGTCGCCGAGCGCCTTGGCATACTCCCGCGCGCGCTCGGCGCAGCGGGTGGGGCGGTCGAGGATTATAATCGCGTCGCGGGGGATGTAATCCGCCGCGCAGGCAAAGGGGTAGATGACAGGGAGATATCTGTCCGCGTCGCGCATTTCCACGTGGTTTTTTATCCTGTCCGCGTCGGCGCGCAGCGTCGCGGCGAGGGTTTGGGCGTTGTCGCTGGTGCGGCGGCGGGCGTATTTCGTGGCAAAGGATTCAATCTCGCGCGCGAGGGCGGCCACACCGCCCTCGGCCAGCTGCGGCAGAGTCTCCGCCGCCGGGAGCAGGGTGCAGTGGCTTATCTGCTCGGTGCGGCGCTGGGTGGCGACGTCGAAATGACCCATGGAGTCCACCTCGTCGCCCCACAGCTCAATGCGCACGGGCTCTTTCGCGCCGGGGGAGAAAAAGTCAATTATCCCGCCGCGCACGGCGAACTGACCCTGACCCTCGACTTGGTCGGCGCGGCTGTACCCACAGCGGAGAAGCGCGTCCTGCAAGTCCTCGATGGCATACGTGCCCCCGGCGTCGATGGTGAACGCCGCGCCGGTGAGCACCTCGCGCGGCATGGTGCGCTGGATAAGCGCGGCGGCGGACGCCGCCGTGACGCTCCCCCGCCCCTCGGCGAGCTTATACATCGCGGCAAGGCGGCTCTGCTCGCCTTGGCGCGATGCGGCCTCGGCGGGATAGAACGTGAAATCGCGCATTATCAGCGTGTCGCACTCCTCGCCCAGCATGGCGGAGAGGTCGCGCGCCATGCCCTCGGCGGCGGTGTCATCCGGGCATATCACAAAAATAGGCCGCCCGGTTTCGAGGCGCAGTGCGGCGGCGAGGTTCGCCCGGTGCACGCCCGACAGGCCGGAAACGAGCGCAGGAAGCCCCCCGCTCTCCAACAGGCCGGGGAGGGCGGCGGCTTCCTTGTTGTTGAATATTTGTTTTACGAGTAGGTTCATTTTATCATCATAGCACCCTCGGCGGGAAATTCCCGTCGCAGGGTGCGGTTGGGTTTACTTTTTGATGAGATACGCATCACCAAGGTCGGTGACGGCATATCCGTTGGGATTGAGCGCCACGAGCGCCTCTTCCCAGCTGTCCGCGCCCTTGTCGATGTACACCACGTCGGCGACCTTTTCGGGGTTTATCTCCCAATAAAGCTCCATGCGCTCCAACAGCACATCCGGGCTGCCGAACGACATCCAGCCGGAGAAGGACGCGCTGTCCTTTTCGTCGGCGACATACAGCCAAGGCGCGGAGGGCACATAGTACAGCACCGTTTCGCCCTCGGCATTTCTTGCAGGCTCGGTCTGCTCATAGCGGGCGATGTAATCATAATGCTCTTCCTCGGTGAAGTACAGCCCCTTGCACGGGCCGGTTTCAACCTTGGAATAACAAGTGCGCACATCGTCGACTATCCGCCCGCCGTAGAGGGAAAAGCTGGTGGTCATGACCGACTTGACATTGAGCGCGATGAGCGCCGCCACGCACACGGCGAGGACGCACGACGCCGCGCGCGCCGTCCTTTTCCCGCTCTGCCAAAGGCAGACGGCCTCGTTCGTGATGATATACGCCCCCGCGACGTTGCACACGTGCAGGGCGAGGAACATGCAGGCATACTCGGTGTTTGAGCCGAGATGGACGCAGAACGAATACGCAAGCCCCGGCAGGAACACAAAGCGGAACATCCGCTTTTCCTTTTTGCCGCCGATTATGTACGCGGCGAGGGTCAAAAGCGGCAGGGACGGATTGACGCGCATGTTGAACAGGCCGAGCAGCCCGTCCAGGTGGAAAAGCAGCCACAGCATCAGCGCGCCCAACGGCAGACAGTACGCCCAGCGGCGTTCCTCGCGGCGCTTGTCGAAGTGCCACGCGGCGAGCAGCGCCGCCGTGGCAATGGCCGTCAGCGTCATAGGGCGGTCATAAACAAATATATAGTACAGCCACTTTTCTATTTTGCGCCCCAGGCCGATGGCGGCGTGTTCGGGATCGGCGAATATTCCGGGGAGAGAGGCGATGATTTTGCCCGGCGTCGTGCGCGAGAGCACGAACGCCGCCAGCACCCCCGCGAGCAGGGCACAGCCGAGCGTGAACCACGCCCACGCGCGCAAAATGCGCGCCGCGCCCGCGCCGTCCCCCGCTTTTTTCAGCCGCGCGCACCTGACGATGAGCAGCAGCGAGTACGCCGCCCAAATCAGCACGAGATATGGGCAGCACAGCACCGCCCCGGCAAAGCACAGCCCGGCGGCGGCGTACTTCCACGCGCGCCCGCCCGCCGAAACGAGCAGCACCCCCGCGAGGGTCATGCTCATGATGCAAAGGGTGTTGTAAGACAGCGTATACAGCGCAAACGGCACGTGCGACACCAGCATCGCCGCCGCTGCCAGCGCGGCGGGGCGCTTCGCGCCGTCACAGCGGCGCAGCAGCAGGTAAACCGCCACCCCGCACACCAAAAGCGCGGCAAAGTAAAAATACCGCAGGGCGAGGTAAACCCCGTCATTCGTCGGCGAAAACAGCCGGAACAGCAGCATGAAAGGGTACTCCAACAGCGCCACAAGCTGCGACACATGCCACTCGCCGCTCAAAAGCGCGTCCCCCTGCCACAGGCGATAGGTGATGGTCGCGTAAAACGCCTCATCCGACGAGCAAAAGCCGCGGGGCGCTTTCCACGCGTATATCAAGGCCAGCGCCGCAAACAGCGCGGCAAACGCCGCGTCGCACAACCGGCCTTTCTTTTTGTCCGTCAGCTTTGACATTTCGGGTTTTCTCCTGTGGGTTTTATTTTTGAATCAGATACGCATTCCCAAGGTCGGTGACGGAATAGCCGTTGGGATTGAGCGCCACGAGCGCCTCTTCCCAGCCGTCCGCGCCCTTGTCGATGTACACCACGTCGGCGACCTTTTCGGGGTTTATCTCCCAATAAAGCTCCATGCGCTCCAACAGCACATCCGGGCTGCCGAACGACATCCAGCCGGAGAAGCTCCCGCTCTCCTTTTCGTCGGCCACGTACATCCACGGGGCAAAGGTGTAATACACCACGGTGTCCCCCTCGGCGTCTCTGACGGGCTGGGTCTGCTGATAGAACACATTGTGGTCATAATGCTCGTCCTCATAGAACATCAAGCCCTTGCACGGGCCCTGCTCGACCTTGGCATAGAGCATGTTCACTTCGTCCACAATACGCCCGTCCCACATGGAAAAGCTGGTGGTGAGGGTTTCTTTGAGGTTGAGCGTGATGAGCCCGGCGACGCACAGCGCCAGCAGCGCCGACGACGCGCGCTCGGTTTTCTTCGCGTTTTTCCAGAGGGACACGGCCTCATTCGTGATGATATACGCCCCCGCGATGTTGCAGATATGCAGGGCGAAGAGTATGCACTCATACTCCGTGTTCGACGCAAAGTGCACACACAGCGAATAGCACCAGCCGGGCAGATAGATGAAGCGGAAAACGCGCTTTTCTTTCCTGCCGCCGAGTATGTACACAATCAGCGTCATAAACGGCATGGAGATGAGCAGGCGCATGTTGTAGATATAAAGCCGGTTCAAAAACCACAGCAGATACAGCATGAACACCGCCGACACGGCGTAATATATCCATTTGTGCGCCTCGCGGCGCTTGTCGAAGTGCCACACGACGAGCATTATCGCCGTCCCGCCGATGGCGCCCACCATCGGGAAATGATACACCGTGATATAAAACAGCCACACGCGCAGCTTGTCCGCGATGACCGTGCCGCTGTGTTCGGGGTCGGCGAGTATGCCGGGGATTGACCTGATGACGCGGTCAAGCGGCGTCCGTGACAGCACGAACGCGGCCAATATCGCCGCGAGCAGGGCACAGCCGAGCGTGAACATCGCCCACGCTCGCAGTATCCGCCTGCTCTCGTCCCGCTCCCCCGCCTTTTTCAGCCTGACGCACTTGATGATGAGCAGCAGCGAGTACAGCGCCCAAATCGCCACGAGGTACGGGCTGCACAGCACCGCGGCGGCAAAGCACAGCCCAGCGGCGATATACTTCCAATCGCGCCCCCGCGCCGTCACCAGCAGCACCCCGGCGAGGCCGAGATAGATGAGGCAGAGGTTATTATACGAAATGGACATGGACGCGTAGGGCGTGTGGGAAAGGTACATCGCCGCGGCGGCAAACGCGCCGAGGCGCTTTGCGCCGTCATAACGGCGCAAAAGAACGTACACTATCGCCGCGCCCACAAGGAGCGTGGCGAAGTAAAAATATCGAAACGCGAGGAAAACGCCGTCATTTGTCGGCGAAAACAGCCGGAAGAGCAGCATGTACGGATATTGCAGCAGCCCGACGAGCTGAGAGGCATGCCATTCCTGACCCAAAAGGCTGTCACCCTGCCACAGGCGGTAGGGTATGGTGGGGTAAAAGCTCTCGTCCACGGTGCAGAAGCCGCGCGGCGCTTTCCACGCGAAGGCGCAGGCCAGCAGCAGCATGAACGCGACGAACGCCGCGTCGCACAAGATGCTTTTTCTTTTCTCCGTCAGCTTCACCATAGCGGTTGTTGCTCCTCTTTGAATTTCACTTTTATTATCTCTTTTTGGGCTTGATGTCGATCATGTCGAACATCGCCCCGGCGGAAAGCACGCGGGAATACATGTCGATGATGACGCGGTGCGCCACGGGGTCAATATCCGCCGTGCTCTTGATTGGCTTGACCATGAGGTTGGCGCGCGTGCCGCCGATGGTGTAATCACACGTCACTTCCAAGTACCCAAACCGCGCGAAAAACTTGAACAGCTTTCTCAGATGGCCGACTTCGGGGTCGTCAAATTCCGTGAGCTCCGCCAAAATCCCCTGACGGTCGGCATAGCGCTTGTGGATGAGCCGCATGGTCTCCACGCCCACGCCGTGCCCGCGATACCACGGGAGAATGGCAAAGTATTTCAGCAGCACGTACCCATACAGGCTTTTGACGAACGTGAGCGCATAGCCGATCTCGATGTTCGACTCGTCCTCGGTGAACACCAGCAGCTCCATGCTGCCGTTCATCATGCCCTTATGTATGGCGAGCTTGGACAACAGCTCCTCGCTGTCAAAGTCCATCTCCATGGCCGCGTAATAGCGCTCCAAGTCCTTGTGGCCGCCTTTTCTGATGCTTATCATGGCTTAATCCTCCGTTTTTATCTCCTGCGCGCGGCAAAGGCGCGCGTATTCTCCGTTTTTGGCCATGAGCTCGGCGTGTGTGCCAAGCTCGATGATGTGCTCGCCGTCGACGACGGCGATTCTGTCCGCCGACGCCACGGTGGACAACCGGTGGGCGATGATGAGGGTGGTTCGCCCGGCGCTGAGCGCGTCGAGCGAGGACTGAATGCGCTGCTCGGTGACGGTGTCGAGGGCAGACGTGGCCTCATCGAGAATGAGTATCTTGGGGTTTTTCAAAAAGACGCGCGCGATGGAGATGCGCTGCTTCTGCCCGCCGGACAGCATCACGCCGCGCTCGCCGATGAAGGTGTCATATCCGTCGGGAAGCTCCATAATCTCGCCGTGAATCTCGGCGCGCACGGCGGCCTCGATGATCTCGGCGTCGGTGGCGTCGGGTCTGCCGTAGCGGATGTTGTCGCGCACAGTGCCGGCGAACATGAACACGTCCTGCTCGATGAGGCCGATGTTGCGCCGGAGGCTGTTTTGCGTGAGGGTGCGCACGTCGCGCCCGTCGATGAGCACCGCGCCCTCCGTCACGTCGTAGAATCTGGGCAGGAGCTTGCACAGCGTGGTCTTGCCCCCGCCGGACGGCCCCACGACCGCGAGGCTTTCGCCCGGCGCGATGGTGAGGTTGATGTTTTTCAGCACCGGGACGCCATTGCCATACTCAAAGCTGACGTCGCGGTATTCTATCTCGCCGCGCACAGAGTCGAGCACCTCGGCGTCGGGCGCGTCGGCCACGGTGGGGCGGGTGCGCATGATTTCGATGAAGCGCGTGAAGCCCGACGCGCCTTTCATGTATGTCTCGGAAAACTGCGTCAGCTTGCGCACGGGCGTGACGAACGCGGAGACGTACAGCGTGAACGTGACAAGGTCGATATAGCTCATCGTGCCGCGCATGATGAACGCGCCGCCCACGGTGATGACCGCCGCCTGCATGACGCTGGTGGTGAACTCCATCCCGCTCATGAAAAGCCCCATCGCCTTGTAATACTCCGCCTTTGAGCCGCGGAAAAGCTCGTTAGCCTTTTCAAACTTTTCGTGCTCCTGCTGCTCATTGGCAAAGGCCTTGGCCGTGCGTATGCCGGATATGCTGCTCTCGATGGCGGAATAAATCTCCGCCGTTTTGCGCTTGACCTCGATGTTGGCGTCTTTCATCTTGACGCGCTGAGAAAGCGTGAACGCGAGGCACAGCGGCATAATCACCGCCAGCACCAGCGCAAGCCGCCAGTTGACCGTGAACATCACGGCCAATGACCCGATTATCGTCAACGTGCATATCAGCAGGTTTTCCGGCCCGTGGTGGGCAAGCTCGGTGACATCGAACAAGTCCGACGTAATGCGGCTCATGAGCGCGCCGGTGCGGTTTTTGTCATAAAAGCTGCACGAAAGCTCTTGCATGTGGTCAAAAATGTCCCGCCGCATGTCAGACTCGACCATCACGCCCATTCTGTGCCCCACGACCGTGATGATGTACGACAGCGCCGCTTTCACCACAAACGCGAGAATCAAAATCGCCATCACGGCGAAAAACGCCGTGAACGCCTTTTGCGGCAGGAGCGTGTTCATCGCGCCGCGCGAGGCGTAGGGGAAGATGAGGTCAACCAGCGCAACCAGCACGGAGCAGGCCATGTCGATTATAAACAGCTTCTTTTGCCCGGCGATGTAGCGGATGAATATTTTCAGCGGCTTGTCGTCATAATTTATCTTATTCATGCGCCCACATCGTCCTTTTCGTCAAAATTTGTCCCGCTCGGTGACGGCCAGCGCGTCACAGCGGTTGTTATATTCATTGTCCGCATGACCCTTGACCCAGTGATAGTGCATTTGGTTTTGCTCGGTCAGCTCCAACAGTCGCTCCCACAGGTCAATGTTCAGCGCGGGCTTTTTGTCGGCCTTTTTCCAGCCCTTTGCGCGCCACGACCGCGCCCAGCCGAGGCTGAGCGCGTCAATGACGTATTTTGAATCGGAATAAAGGTCGATTTCGCACGGCTCTTTGAGGCACTCCAGCGCCGCGATGACGGCGGTCAGCTCCATGCGGTTGTTGGTGGTCTGCGCCTCACCGCCGGAAAGCTCCTTCTCCCGCCCGTTGAAGCGCAGCACCGCGCCCCAGCCGCCGGGGCCGGGATTGCCGGAGCATGCCCCGTCGGTGTAAATTTCAATCTTTTTCAAGGCCGTGGTTTAACCCTCGTTGTTCTCGTTTGGCGTGGTGTCCGTCTCGCCGTCGCTTGTCGGCTCGGGCGAGATTTCCGCGCCCGGTGCGTCCTCTTCCTTTTCGGTGGTCTCGATGGAGATGACGCGGCTGCCGGGGGCGAGGCGCATTATGCGCACGCCCTGCGTGGCGCGGCCGAGCAGGCTGACGCGGTCGACGGAGATGCGGATGATGGTGGCGTCGTCGGTGATGACGAGCAAGTCCTCGTCCCCCGTGACTATCTTCACGTCGGCAATGCGGCCGGTTTTCTCCGTCACGGCGTAGCTCTTCACGCCCATGCAGCCGCGGCCTTTCACGCCGAACTGCGCGCACTCCGTGCGCTTGCCGTAACCCTTTTCTGTGACGCTGAGTAATTCAGCGCCGGCGGAGGCGCTGCCCGCGCCGATGACAAAGTCGCCCTCGCGCAGTCTGATGCCGCGCACGCCGGTGGCGGTGCGCCCCATGGGGCGCACATCGGCTTCATTGAAGCACGTGGCCATGCCGTTTGCCGTGGCGATGAGGATGTTTTCATCTCCCGAGGTGGCGATGACGGTGATAAGCTCGTCACCCTCGTCGAGGTTGAGCGCGCGAATGCCGTTGGCGCGGATGTTGCGCAAGGCGGACTGCGCCATGCGCTTGACCGTGCCGCGTCGCGTCACGAAGAACAGGAACTTATCCTCGTCCAGCCCGCGCGCGCTTATCATCGCGCTCACGCGCTCGTTCTCCGCGTTTTCGATTTGGATTATATTGACGATGTTCGTGCCCTTGGCCGCGCGCCCGGCTTCGGGTATGTTATAGCCCTTTTTGATGAACACTCTGCCCTTGCTGGTGAAGAACAGGATATTATCATGCGTGGACGCGGTGAACACGGTGTTGACATAGTCCTCGTCCTTGGTGGTCATGGCGCGGATGCCCTTGCCGCCGCGGCCTTGGCTGCGGTACTCCGTGGTGGGCAGGCGCTTGATGTACCCGCCCTTGGTGAGGGTGAACACGCACTGCTCTTCCTCTATGAGGTCTTCGATGTCAATCTCGTCTGCGACGTCCTGAATCTCGGTCAGGCGCTCATCGCCGTATTTATCGCGCAGGGCGATAAGCTCGTCCTTCAAGACCTGTTTAATCTTTTCCGGGTCTGCCAGCAGGTCTTTATAATAGGCGATTTTGCCCTCAAGCTCTTTGTATTCGTTCTCCAGCTTTTCGCGGTTGAGCCCCTGCAGGGAGATGAGACGCATGTCGCAAATCGCCTGCGCCTGCACGTCGGACAGGCCGAAGCGCTCCATCAGGCGGGTCTTTGCGTCGTCATACGAGGTGCGGATTATCTTGATGACCTCGTCGATATTGTCCTGCGCGATGAGCAGGCCTTCCAGCAGGTGCGCGCGCTCCTCGGCCTTTTTCAGGTCGAAGCGTGTGCGCCGGACTATCAAATCCTCTTGGAAAACGAGGTATTCGTCCAGTATGTGCCGGAGGGAGAGTATTTTCGGCTGGGACTGGTTGTTCACCAGCGCCAGCATGTTTATCGAAAAGCTCGATTGCAGGGCGGTTTGGGCAAAGAGGCGGTTGAGCACAACCTGCGGGTTTGCGTCGCGCTTCAACTCAATCACGATGCGCATGCCGTTGCGGTCGGTCTCGTCGCGCAGGTCGGAAATGCCCTCAAGGCGCTTTTCGTGCACCTGGTCGGCGATGTTGCGGATGAGCTGGCGCTTGTTGACCTGATAGGGCAGCTCGCTGACGATGATGCGGGTGCGCGTGTCGCGGCCGTACTCCTCAAAGTCCGCGCGCGCGCGGACGACCACGCGGCCGCGCCCCGTGGCGTAGGCGGCGCGGATGCCGCTGCGCCCCATGATTATCCCGCGCGTGGGGAAGTCCGGCCCTTTTATGTGCTGCATCAAATCCTGCAGCGTCGCGTCGGGGTTTTCGAGGACGCACACGCAGGCGTTGATGACCTCGGTGAGGTTATGGGGCGGGATATTGGTGGCCATGCCGACGGCGATGCCGGACGAGCCGTTGACCAGCAGGTTCGGGAAGCGCGAGGGCAGCACGCGCGGCTCTTTGCGCGTTTCGTCAAAGTTTGCGTCCCAGTCGACGGTGTCTTTTTCGATGTCGCGCAGCATTTCGATTGAAATCTTGGAAAGGCGCGCCTCGGTGTAACGGTAGGCCGCAGGGGGG
>CAZUSM010000015.1:2639-20045 GCA_964623675.1 uncultured Oscillospiraceae bacterium | reverse complement strand
TGCTGCTGTTCACGCTGATAAACGAGTTCGGCCTCGCGATAACCGGCAACCTCGCGTGGCTGGCCGTAATCGCCGTGTCCGTTCTCCTGTCGATAGGCTACGGGCGGCTGATAAACCGTTGTGTGAAGTAATATTTGTAAAAAAGACAGACCGCGCCGCCTTTTGGCGGCGCGGCGATCCCTTCAGTCAGCTTCGCTGACAGCTTCCCTTGGCACCCAAGGGAAGCCTCTGGAGGTGGCTTTTTGTCTGGTGTTCTGTTTGGACATTGTTCTGTTTGCAGTGTGAGAAAAAGGCCTACCGCGCCTCGCGGCGCGGCCACATCAGTCAGCGGCTTCGCCGCTGCCAGCTTCCCCAGAGGGGAAGCCTTTGGAGGTGGCTTTTCGCTTGGTGTTCTATCGGAAACTGCTTGATTTTGTGGGTGCATACCGGCGGGAGGCAGGTTGCCTCCCCTACGGCTAATTTGGGGTAAAAGTTCTGGTTTCTCCCCAGCGAAAGCCAAATGCAAGCTAAAATCCCCCGTTAGAAGTGCGCAGAACAGACTGCGTCTTGTCTCCCCTTGGGCATCAAGGGGAGCTGGCTCGGCGTAGCCGAGACTGAGGGGATCGCCGCGTTTGCCAAAGCAAACGCGCCGCGCCGCAAGGCGCGGAAACTGTGTGCATATACGACGAAAAGGGATTGTTGCTTTGTTTGCAGCAATCCCTTTGATGCTTCTGTTTTTATTCCTCTGCCGTGGGGGTGGGTTCGGCGGTCGCCTCGGCGGGGATTTTGTTTTTCGGGGCGGCGGCGAGGAGATAGATGGGGGCGAAGATGAGCACGGGGAGGGCGGCGTAGTTCATGCCGAAGCCGAAATACAGCGCCATGCACAGTGCCGCCGCCGCGAGCAGCAGCGACGCCGCCGCAGGTGCGAGCAGCATGAAGCGGCTTTTGCTCTTTTCATACGCCGGTGCGAGACACAAAAAGCCCAGCGCCCCGCCGACGACTTCAAGCGCGGCAATTATCAGGCGGATGACGCGATTTTGGTTCAGTTCGGCGAAAAAGCTGTCGGAATAGCTTTCGGCACAGGCGGCAAGGTCGTCATTCTCGGCCAAAAGCGCGGCGACGCCGTCATAGTTTTTGAGCGCGGCGCGCGTGGAGGAGAGCTTGCGCTCGTCCTCTTTTTTCTGCTCGGCGGCTTTTTTGTCCTGCTCAAGCTGCTCGGCCTCGTCGAGGAGCTTTTGCTTGTTCTCCTCCAGCTCCGGCTCTTCGTCCTCCAGCTTGCCGAGGTCATACCATATCTGCTCCAAGCTGCCGTCGACCTTGCCCTTGGCCGCGTTGACGGCCTCACCGGCGGCCTGAAGCTGCGCTCTGCCGGCCTCAAACTTCTGCTGAGCCTCGGCCTTGGCCGCGTTGAGCTGCTGCGCCACCATGCCCAGCGCCCCGGCGGCGGAGGCCGCGTCGCCCACCGCGCCCGCGCCCATCTGGCCGAGTATCGCATTGGCCGCGCCGACTGCGCCGTCGATTTGACCCTGAACTCCGTTATGTGCGTTCATGGCATTATCCCAATCACTTTGTGCTTGGACTGCCGCATCCCACGCTGTCTTGGCCGTATTATACTCTTCTTCAGTTTCGTAGCTTTCTATCACCGGCTCTGCACCCGGTTCGGGACGCGTCCCCTCCGGTGCAGGGGGCACGGTGAGCTGCGCCGCACCGGCGCACGCCTGCTGCACCTGAGATATGCTGGCCAAGGTGCTGTCAAGCTGGGCGATTTGGGCGTTATACTCCGCCTCGGCGGCTTGGAACTGCAAAACCGCGTCTTGATACTGCTTATACGCCGCGTCGGTTTGCGCCTTGGCCTCCCACAGGGCGTCCGCGCCCTGCTTATAGCCGCCCTGCGTGGCGGTGCGCTCGGCAAGGTCGGTGCGGTAATCCGAGGCGTCCTTGTCGTGCTGCTCTTGGCGCGCGTCGAGCTTTTCAATCGTCTCTTTATAGCTGTCCTCGCCGTCGAGCTTCGCGGAAAGCTCTTTATACGTGGCGATGCGCTCGTTGAGCTTGTCATACTCCTCAATATCGGCGTTGTACTTCGTCTGCGCCTCGCCGAGGCCGAACGCGCCGGAGATGAGCATGGCGGAGCACGCGATGATGAGCACGACTGCCATGACCCTTGTCAGTGCCGGATGCTTCATGTATATTCCCCCTGTCGAAAAATCGGTTTATTGCTTAATATATAGCATATAAATATGAAGAATTCTTGTATCAGACGTCATTTTCGGCGGCGTCGGGCGGAGAGTCAATATACTGCTCGCCCCATTTGGCAAGCTCGGTGAACACGGGCAAAAGCGCCCTGCCCTTTTCGGTGAGGGAATATTCCACGTGCGGCGGAATCTCGTTGAACTGCTCGCGGTGGATTATGCCCAGCTCCTCCAGGTCGCGCAGGGTCGAGGTGAGCATGGTGTTGGTGATGCGCGGCACGGCCTTTTTTAGCTCGCTGAAGCGGCAGGACGGCTGCTTGCACAGCTCATATATGATGTGCGTGCGCCATTTCCCGCTGAGCATTTCCAGCGTGCGGCGCATGGGGCAGGTGTCGCTGACCTCTTGCGTGAGCACTCGCTGGAGATATTCCTCCGCCGTCATGTCTTTTTTCATCTTTTCCTCCGGTAGCTTCAAGCGTACCAAGTATTTATAATCTGCGTACTTGCAAGTTGTTTGCATACCAAGTATATTATTTATACCGATAAAATGCAAGGAGTTTTTTCATGAAAACAGCCATAGTTTATTATTCCGCACACCACGGCAACACAAAAAAGCTCATCGACGCCATCGCCGAGGGGCACAATGTGACGCTGATAAACGCCGCGCGCGAAACATCGGCGGATTTGAGCGAGTTTGACCTTGTGGGCTTTGCATCCGGCATCTATTACTCGAAGTTTCACAAGAGCGTTTTGCAGTTTGCCAAGGACAATCTCCCCGGCGGCAAGCGCAGCTTCTTCCTTTACACCTACGGCACGAAAAAGGACGGCTACACCAAGGCCATCACCGAGGCTGTCGAGTCCGTCGACGGCGTTGTCGCGGGTGAATACGGCTGCTTCGGCTTCAACACCTTCGGGCCGTTCAAGCTCGTGGGCGGCATGGCCAAGGGTCACCCCACCGAGGACGAAATCCGCGGCGCAGTCAGCTTCTTCGAGGGGCTGTGAGCAAGGCGAAGCTGAGCAAGCATTATGCGGGAATGGCAAGCAAAACAGCCCGGCGCAAAAGGCAGGCCGAGTATACTGTCACCCGCAAGCAGAATACACGGACTTGACAAAACGAAAAAGGGATTGCTGCGTGTTTGCAACAATCCCTTAAGATTTTCCCTTAATGCGCTTGATAAGCTCACCGCACGTGGATGACCTTTTGGGTGAGGTCGTCGGCGGTGATGTTTTTGTTGTGGTAGCGCTCACGCTTTGTGCTTGCGCCGCCGAGGCTTATTGCGGCCTTGGGGCAATACTGCGCGCAGCTGAGGCACTGCATGCAGTCGCCGCCTATAACGGCCTTGCCGTTTTCGAGGCGGATGTTGCCGCGCGGGCAAAGGCGGACGCATTGGCCACACGCCACGCAGTCGTCGCTGACGCGCATTTTGGCCGCCTTTTTGCCGGAGAGCATGGGCCACATGCCGTATTCAACCTTGTTGAGGGGGTTATTGGGCGGGCACTTGTCACTGCGGCGGGCAGAGAGAATCTCCTCGGCGATCTTGGCCGCGAGCTTTTCGGCGCGCGACTGCGCCATGCCGGGTGTGAGCGGCGGGAGCATCATGAAATGCGGCATGAGCCACAGACACGAGCACTGGTGGCTGATTCCCGCCCAGTAGTCAAGGTGCACCAGCTCACTGAGGCGATGAAGCCCCGTGCCGAGATAACCGGCGTAGCTGCACACGCCGAAGGTGTACGCATTGGGGGCGATTTTGATGTCGGCGACGTACTTTTCCACGTCGCCGGGGAGACCGCCGGCATAGCACGGGAACACGAAGCCGACGCGGCGCGCCTCGGTGACGTCCTTGACGGCGGGCTCGGCGCGCATCATGACGATGTCCGTGTCGCCGAGCTTTTTGGCGATGTTTTTCGCGATATCCAGGCAGTTGCCGCTGCCGGAGAAGCAGAATATAACATTTTTGCTCATTGTTTACGTCCGTTTAATAATCCGTGTGTTGTTTTCCGTCTACTGATATGTTGATTTTACCGCAGGGCGCGGCACGGGGCAATATACAATGCATGAAAAATGTTTGGATTCAGCCGATGACGTCGCGGAAAACGCGCAGGGCGTTTTGAGAGCAGACAAGGTCGATTTCGTCGTCGGTGAAGCGGCTTTCCATCGCCTCAGCGAGCGAGGCAAGCCCCGTGCAGTCGCCAAGCTCCAGCTTGCAGTCAATGCCGTCAAAGTCAGAGCCGAGGGCAACGGCCTCCACGCCGGCCTTGTTGCGGATATAGTCGATATGGGCGACAATGTCGGCGGTGGGGGTGTAGTCCTCGCGGCCGTTGATGAAGGCGGAATAGAAGTTGACGCCGACGACGCCGCCGTGCTCGGCCACGGCGCGCAGCTGCTCGTCCGTGAGATTGCGCTGGTGCGCGCAGAGTGCGCGCGCGCACGAGTGCGACGCGACAAAGGGCTTTTTCGCGCGCCGCGCCACGTCCCAAAAGCCGCCCTCGGAAAGATGCGACACGTCGCATATCATGCCCAGTTCCTCCATGCGCGCCACGGCCTCGATGCCGAACGGCTTCAAGCCGCGCGCATGCTCCTCGGCGAGCTTGGAATTGGGATAGCCGAGGGAGTTTTCATAGTTCCACGTCAGCGCCGCCATGCGCACGCCGCGCGCATACAGCTCGTCCACGCGCTCGATTTTCCCCTCCAGCGGGGCGGCGTCCTCCACGGTGAGCATGGCGGAAATTTTGCCCTCGCAGGCATTCCTCTCGATGTCGGCCACGGAGCGCACGGGGGCGATGACGTCGCCGTGGCGCGCCATCTCGCGGTCAAATATATCCGCCATGGCGTTGAAAAGCTCGTAAGCGCAGAGGGTGACGCCGTTTCTCGCGGCGCAGTCATGCGTGGCGATGAACGCCGCGAAGCACTGAACCATCGCCCCGCCGCGGCGGAGCTTGTCGAGATTGATGTGCCCGGCCAGCTCGTCCAAGCCCTTATTTCGCAAAAACATTTCAAAAACACTGTCACAGTGCAGGTCAACAAAACGCAGATTGCTCATTTGATGATGAATCCTTTCATTTTCTGCTGGAATTCTACCCGCGCGGCGCATTTATGTCAAGCCCGGCGGGAGAATTTGCAATTAAAACTTGCTAAAAGGGCGCGTATGTCGTATAATTACATGATTAGATGCGAATTTTCGTCAATGGAGAGCTGACGTGAAAAAGTTTTTGGTCAAAAATGGCGCGCTTGTTCTCGCGCTGATAATGATATGCTCGGTGTGCCTGCTGTTTTGCGCGCGCAAGGAGGGCATGTTCATCGACGAGATTTATTCCTACGGCCTTTCAAACAGCTTTTACGCCCCATACGTCACCGACGTCAAGGGCGGGGACATGACGGACAAGGTTTTCACGCGCGAGGAGCTGAACGATTACCTCGCCGTGACAGACGGCGACGGCTTTGCCGTGGGGTCGGTGTACTACAACCAAACGCGCGACGTGCACCCGCCGCTTTATTACTGGCTTTTGAACCTCGTGTGCTCGCTGTTTCCGGGTGAATTTTCGATGTGGACGGGGCTTGCGCTCAATCTCATCATCTTCCTTGCCGCGCTCATCGTGCTGTATAAGCTGGCACTACTGCTGTTTGACAGCCGCCTTGCCGCCGTGGCGGGGGTCATCATGTACGGGCTGAGCACCATCGGCCTGTCCACGATGCTGATGATCAGAATGTACATGCTGCTGACGCTCCTCACGCTCGTTCTCGCCTATCTCATCGCGCGGCTTCACGCGGGCGGGGGCAAGGGGCTGTACGCGCTCATCACGCTTGCGATATTCGCGGGGCTGATGACGCAGTATTATTTCGTGTTCTACGCGTTTTTTGTGTGCGCGGCGTATGACATTTTCCTTTTCTCCCGGCGCGAATGGCGCGCCGCCGCGGCGTTTTCCGCCGCCGCGCTTGTCGGCGTGGCGGGGCTGGTTATCGCCTTTCCGGCCTGCTTCAACCAGCTTTTTGCCGACGCGCTTGTCTCCGGCGGGAACGCCGTGGACAACCTGAAAAGCGTGTGGCAGTACGCCGGGCGCATGCGCACCTTCATCGCCGACAGCGCCCACCGCATGAAAGGGATAATTTATCTCACGGCGCTTTTTGCCCTCGCCTGTGCCCTGTCGGGCAAAAAAATCGCCGCGCTGTGGCGCGCAGACGGGGCGAGGCTGTTCCCGCTCGTTGTCATCATTCCGGCGTTTGCCGCCTTTGTTCTGATTGCGATAATCTCCCCGGTGGTGGAGATTCGGTATGTTTATAACCTCGTGCCGATTTTCGTGCTGGCCGGGTGCATGCTGCTGAGCCTTTTTGAGCGCGCGCAGAGCGCGCTGTTCGCCCGGCGCTTTGTCACGGCGCTCGCGGGGCTTTTCGCGGCGGCAGTGTGCCTTTTCGAGGCGCGCGCCGTTGCGCCGGATTATTTATACGATGAATACAGCGATTATGACGCGCTGCTCACGCCCCACAGCGCAGCGCCCTGCGTATATATCGACGACAACTACTTCTCCCCCATTACCTACGACATGCTCCAGCTCATGCTGTTTGATGATTTTCTCGTCACGAACGACACCGAGTCCGAGGCCATGCTCGATTACATCGGCTCTGCCGGGGAGGCGGTTGTGTTCATAGACATCAGCAAGCAGTGGGCCAGCGGCTATGACGACGAGGCAGTCGTCGCCGAGCTTTGCGAAAGCACGGGGCTGGGCGAGGCCGAGGCTCTTTATTCCAACGGCTTTTCCGCCGTATATCTTCTCACACAAGGAGGCTAAACACCGATGCTGTCAGTTATCATGCCCGCGTATAACGAGGAAAAGATGATCGCCATTGCGGCGTCCACCGTGTCCGGCATACTCGAAAAAGAGAACATCCCCTTTGAGCTTTTGTTCGTCGACGACGGGTCGCGGGACGCGACCTGGGAAAACATAACCCGCACCGCCGAGGAAAACAGCCACGTCGTCGGCGTGCATTTCAGCCGCAACTTCGGCAAAGAGGCGGCGATGTTCGCCGGGCTTGAAAAGGCCGCGGGCGACTGCTGCGTCGTCATCGACTGTGATTTGCAGCACCCGCCGGAAAAAATCGTGGAGATGTACCGCCTGTGGGAAGAGGGGTACGAGGTCATTGAGGGCGTGAAAGAAGACCGCGGCGAGGAGTCCGGCTTCCACCGCTTTGCCGCCAACAGCTTTTACGGCCTGATAAGCCGCGCCACGGGCATGGACATGTCCTCCTCGTCCGACTTCAAGCTGCTTGACCGCAAGGTCGTCGACACGCTGAACAGTCTGCCGGAGCGCAACGTATTTTTCCGCGCGCTCTCGTTCTGGGTGGGGTATAAAAAGGCCACGGTGTACTACTCCGTGCGCGAGCGCACGGAGGGGGAGAGCAAGTGGTCGACCAAGTCCCTCATCAAATACGCCATCACCAACATCGGCTCATTTTCCTCCGCGCCGCTGCACTTGGTGACGGTGCTGGGGCTGATTATGTTCATTGTGGCGGTGGTGTTCAGCATCATTTCGCTTGTGCAAAAGCTGACCGGGCAGGCGCTCGGCGGGTTCACGACCGTGATTTTGCTTTTGCTGTTTTCCAGCAGCATCATCATGCTCAGCCTCGGCATAGTGGGCTATTACATCGCGCGCATTTACGACGAGATTAAGGGTCGCCCGCGCTACATCATATCCAAAACCGTCGGAGAAAGGGCAAAACAGTAATGAAAGAGAAAATAATCGAGCTTTTGAAGAAATACCGCGAGATAATCGTGTATCTCATCGTGGGCGTGCTGACGACCGTGGTGGCCTGGGCGGCGAAGTTCATCTTCAACTTCGTGTTCTACGCCGGCACTTCACACCCCACCGCCGTGCAAAACCTCGTGCTGAGCATCGTCAACTGGGTGGCGGGCGTGGCGTTTGCCTACCCCACCAACCGCCGCTGGGTGTTTGAAAGCAAAAGCCCCAACATTCTTTCCGAGGGGTTCAAGTTCGTGATGTCCCGCGTGGCGACGCTGGTGCTGGACGTGGTGATGATGCAGCTGCTCGCGCTGATGGGGCTGGACGTGTACATCGCCACGCTCATTTCCTCCGTCCTCGTCGTCGTGGGCAACTACGTGTTCAGCAAGCTGTTCGTTTTCAAAAAGAAAAAGGACTGAGCCGGGTATAAAAAATGACGCATTGCCGCAAGGCAGTGCGTCATTTTCTTGTTATTCATCACATCAGCAGTATGCCGAGAACAGCGGAGAATATTATCGTGGCCGGAACAGAAAGCTCAAAGGCGAATATCCCGACCGCAGCGGCGGCACCGATGACAAGCGAGGGAACGCTGACCGCGCCGGAGGGTATATAGCATTCGAGTGCCATTGACACTATCACGGCGCACACCATGCCCAAGCACGCCGGGCGTATGCCGCACAGTGCCTGCTGCATGCCGCTTGAGCTGCCGAGCTTTTTGTAAAACACCGCAACCGCTGCGCACACCGTGAGCGTGGGCGAGAGTATGCCGAGATTGGCTATCGCCGCGCCTATAAGCCCTGCCACGCGCATGCCGGCAAACGTGGCGCAGTTGAGGCCGAACGGGCCGGGGGTCATTTCGGCAATTGCAACAATGTCCGCGACCTCGGCGGAGGTCATCCAGCCGTGCGAGAGCATTTCGCTGCTTATAAGCGGGATCATAGACAGGCCGCCGAAGCTCGTAAAACCGATTTTGACAAAGCTCCACAAAAGCTCAAGAAGCTCCATTGCGTCCACTCCTTTTTGCAATCACGCTCTCCGCAAGGCCGATAGCTGCCGCGCCAAGCACCAATGCAGCACAGCTGATATCAAAGAAAAAGCACAGCACAAAGCCGCCGAGCGCAACAAGATAACAGTACCTGCGCAAAAAAGCATCCTTTTTCATCGTAAGTGCCGCAGACATGATTATCGGGATAACCGCGGCTCGCACCCCCGACATTGCCGAGAGAAAAATCGGCTGATTGAGAAGCGAGGTATAAAAAAAGGTTATAACGGCAAGCACGATAAACGGTGCGGATATCATGCCCAAGAGGCATGATATCCCGCATAGCCAGCCGCCCACGCGATGACCGAACAGGAAGGCGACATTGCCTATCATCGTTCCCGGCAGACTGCGCCCGAGGCAGGACAGATTGACAAGCTCCTCCCCGGAAAGGAGCTTGTCTTTTTCGACAAACTCCTTTTGCATTTGCGCCACAATGCTCCATCCGCCGCCGAAGGTGAATAAGCTTATCCGAAAGAATTTCAGAAAGAGCCTTGCGGCAAGCACAGCTCCGTTTTTCATGGGAATAAGTGCGTCAACGGATGGTTATTCCAGGGCCGATGGGCAGATTGAAGATGTACCACACACCAAGCTGGATCAGCATGACGATCATGAACACGATGGAATACGGAATCTGACCTGCCATGAGCGTGCCGATGCCGGGCTCTTCTTTGTTAAAGCGCGGGTCTCTGTACTGCTGCATAAGCGTGAGTATGATGACGAGAACCGGCTGAACGGGTGCCCAGTTATTCGTGCTGGAGTCGCCGATACGGTAGGCAAGCTGAATAACCGCCGGGTGCGTGCCGAGGTTTGCCAGCATGGGAACAAATATCGGGGAGAGCAGCATCCACTTGACGGAGCCGGAGGTCATAAAGAGGTTGAGGAAGAAAACAATACACGCAAACACCGCAAGCATGGGATAACCGGTGAGATTTATGCTGCGCAGGAGTCTCTCGCCGCCGACGGCGATGAGCGTGGCAATGCCGGAATCCTGGAACTGATAAATGAACCACTGCGCCGGAACGAGGACGAGCATGGTCGTGCATATCATCACGTTGCCGTCTTTGAGTATACCGGGAACTTCTTTCCAGCTTTTAATCTTGCCGGAGCCGAAGCCAAAGCACAGACCCGAGGTGAGGAACAGCGCGCAGATGATCTGCACGATGGAGCTCATCAGCGGAGACTTGGGAACGAGAGTGCCGTCCGCCGCGCGGAAGAAGCCGTTCGTGGGAATAGCACCGACGAGAACGACGGCGATGACGATGAGAACGCCTATACCGGCGCGGCGCAGACCCTTGGACTCCTCTTCCGTTATGGCAAATTCCTTTTTCGCCTCGGCAATACTGCGCTTTTCAAGAGAATCGCCGTAGACCTTCTTGGTGTAAAGCTCTGTCACGAGGGTGAACGCACCGGCGACAAGCAGCGTGGAGACAGCGAGGAAGAAGTAGTTGGAAAGGACGTGAACCTCGGAGTAGCCCATGCCGTCGGCAAGGCTCTGCGTAATGGTGGAGAGGAGCACATCTGTGTTGACCGGGACGAGGTTGACAGTGAACGCACCCGCGCCGCCTGCCCATCCGAGGGCAATGCCGAGCCACGGATTTCGACCCAACGCCTTGAAAAGCACCGCGCCGACCATAGCAACCAATATCTGACCCGCCTCGGATGCGGCGTTGCCGCAGCAGGCAAACACAGCAAACACGTAAACGACGAGAGACGCCGGCACGACGGAAAGCACCTTCTTCATCAGCACCTCGAACATGCCGGTCTTATCCGTGACGGACATTGCCATGGCGATGACGAGGGTGGGGATGAGAACCGTGTTGGACTGATAAATCGAGATAAGGCTGGTGAAAAAGCTTTGCAGGTTTTCTTTGGAGAGCAGGTTTTTGATGACGATGGTCTGCTCGGTGACGGCACCTGCCTTGTCGGCGGTCATGTAGGTGACCTCAACGCCGCAGGCGGCGAGGATGGCCGATGCCACCATTGTGACGGTCAGCAGTATCAGGAACAGATAAAAGGGGTGGGGAATCTTGTTGCCTATGAACTCAACTTTCTTCGCAAAGCGAATCAAGCCGCTTTCCTTGGGCATTGCTTCATTTTTTGTACTCATAAAGCACCTCGTATTGTTTGTTTTAAGGCATTAGCGCATGGTAACGCCGGGGCCTATGGGGAGATTCAATGCGTAGAAAAGGACAAATTGCAATAAGAAAATGAACACCAGACCGATGCTGTACGGGATTTGCCCGGCGAGGAGCGTTCCCATTCCGGGGGCTTCGGGGTTTCGCTCTTTGTTCCAGTTATCCTGCAGCAGCCCGAGAATGATAACCAACACCGGCTGTACCGGGGCAATGTTGTTGGTGCATGATTCGCCGATGCGGTAGGCCAGCTGTGTCACGGCGGGGTGAATCCCGAGATTGGCAAACATCGGCACAAATATAGGCGCGATTATAAGCCACTTTGTTGAACCGGAGGTCATAAACATGTTCAAAAATGTGCAAACAAACGCAAACACTATCAAAAGAGGAACTCCGGTGAGATGTATGCTTTCGAGAAGGTGCTCACCCTTGACGGAGATATAGGTCGCCAGACCGCAGCGGTTGAACTGATAGAGAAACAGCATTGCGGGCACAAGCGTGACTATCGTCGGCGTGAGACGCACAACGCCCGCCTGAATGAGCTTGGGAATCTCTTTTTTGCTGCTTATCTTGCCCGCGCCGTAGCCGTAAAGCAGCCCGACAAGCAAAAACGCAATGCAGATAAGCTGCACGATGGACTTGACAAGGGGCGAAGTGGGCAAGAGCGTGCCGTCGGCATTGCGCAGCATGCCGTTTGCCGGCACGGTCATAACAAGCACAACCGCCACAAAGACCAAAAAGCCTCTCCCCGCCCAACGCAGACCGCGCCGCTCCTGCGAACCGAATTCCGACATGCCCGAGGCAAGGCGCTCGCAAGCGGGCGTGTCGCCGTAGGTCACCACGGTGAACTTCTCCGTAATTATCGTGAGCACCGCCGCGCCGGTAAGTGTGGCAACAGCAAGGAAGAAGTAATTTGAAAGGGCATGCACGGGTGTATACAGCCCGGTCGTGTTAAAGCTTTCCGTGATGTTGGAAAGAAGCACATCGGTGGTTGCGGGCATGAGATTTGCCGTGAATCCCGCCGAGCCGCCCGCCCAACCGAGCGCGATACCTATCCAGGGGTTGCGGCCCATTGCGCGGAAAAGCACCGCACCTATCGCCGCCACCATTATCTGCCCCGCCTCGGAGGCAATATTGCCGCAGATGCTGACCACGGAAAAAACATAGGTGACGATGTACGCGGGAGTTTTCCACAAAAGGCGTTTGAAGAGTGACTCGAAAAAGCCCGTCTCCTCCGCCACTGCCAGTGCCATGCCGACCATAAGCGTGGGTATAAGCACGGTGTTGGACTGATAGGCAGAGATGAGGTTGACAAGGAAGTTTTTCAGCTCTTCCTTTGAAAGCAGATTCGTTATCTCAAGCGTTTTGTGCACAACGCCCGCCTGCGCGTCGTAGGATTGGTACTCCAGGCTCACCCCCATCTCGCCCATTACGGCGGAGACAAGCATGGTGATTAGCAAAAGGAAGAGAAAGATGTAAACCGGGTGAGGCAATTTGTTGCCTAAATACTCGATTTTTTTGGTAATACGAATAAAACTGCTGTCTTTCATATAGTTCCTCTTCGTCTCTATTTATAAAAGCTGCGAGTCAAACAACGTCACAAGCCGAGGCTTAATGTTTTTGCCGTTGCTTTCCTGCGATACAGGTCACGCTACAACGTGAAATTTTTCACTTTTTGGATTGGAGAATACACTTCAGCCGTGTATTAAGTTGGCTGAAGTGTATTTCGGGTGCTGTCAGGCGTTCAAGCCGGCAACGTAGCCCTGTCTGGAGGCTGCGGTGGCATTGTCAACGGTGACGGCATCGCCAACGGCGACGGCCTTTATACCGGCGGCGTTGAGCGCATCTGCAAGGGAAGTGTCGGACGTGTAGCCGAAAGCGAGGACGATGGTGTCCGCTTCAAGAAGCTTCTCCTCGCCCGCGACATTGGCGAGAACACCCTTGTCGTTAAACTCTATAATCTTGGTGCTCGGCAGCTGCTTGACTTTATACTTGTCGAGCATTTCCATGAGGTAAACTCTGATTCTCGGGAGCTCCTCTGCGGCGATCTTGGGCAGCATGTCCACAACGGTGACATCCTTGGCAAGCCAACCGAGGTGGTTGGCCGTCTCCGCGCCGACAGAGCCACCGCCCGCCACGACGACCTTCTGGCCGATGGGCTTTCTCGAAAGCAGTGCGTCCTCGGCGGTTATCACGTTCGCCCCGTCAATACCCTTGATGGGCGGGCGGGCGATGTTGCCGCCGGTGGCAACGATAACGGTGTCGGGCTTCATGGCGATAATCTCGTCTGCCGTGACCTTGTGGTTGAGGTGCACCTTAACGCCGAGATCGGCAAGCGCAACCTTGAGATAGGCTATATAGCTGGCGTACTCGCCCTTTCCGGGAGGATAGGCGGCGATGAGGAAGTTGCCGCCGAGCACGTCCTTTGCCTCGAAAAGCTCGACCGAGTGACCCTTGAGAGCAGCCGCACGCGCCGCCTGCATGCCGCCCGGGCCGCCGCCGATAACGACGACCTTCTTTTTCACGGGTGCGGGGGTGAGATCATCCGTGCTTTCAAAGCCGACGCTCGGGTTGACGGTGCAGCGGATGGGGTTGTGCCCGTAAAGCTGACCCTGGCAGCCCTGCAAGCAGCCGATGCAGGTTGCAATCTGCTCGAGCTTGCCTTCACGCGCCTTGTTCGGGAAGCAGGGGTCTGCCACGGCGCCGCGGCCGATGGCTATCATTTCGATGCCCGGGGTGTAAAGCGCAGACTCGACAAAATACGGGTCATTGAAGCGGCCGACGACCATCACGGGGATGTTCACGACCTGCGCCACTGCGGCGGCGGTGGACACGTTCCAGCCGTGAGGCTCGTACATGGGGCGAATGCTTTGAGAGCCGTCGTTTCTGTTGCCGGAGGAGATATCGACCATATCAAAGCCGCAAACCTGCTCCATGTATATCGCCATCGCCTTGAGCTCTTCCACACGGATGCTGCCGGGGGAATTGTCGATGGAAAGGCGAATGCATACGGGGTAGTCCTTGCCGACCTTGGCGCGGGTGGCTTCCATGATTTCGCGGACAAATCTCAGGCGGTTTTCAAAGCAGCCGCCGTACTCGTCGGTGCGCTTGTTGGTGTACTGGGATATGAAGGAGTGGATGAGATAGCCGTGGCCGCCGTGGAACTCGATTCCGTCGAAACCTGCCTCTTTGCATCTGAGAGCGGCATCGCCCCAGGCCTGTACTATCTCGTGGATATCCTCTACACTGAGCTCGTCGGGGAGTGCGCCGGTCTTGGGGCAGGGAATCGCGGTGGGTGCCTGCGCAATGAGACCGATGCCGCGAAGGTCTGCCTGACGACCCGCATGGTAAATCTGGTGGAATATCTTTGCGTCATGCTTATGTACAACGCTTATCAGCTTTTTGTATTCGGGGATAAGGGTATCGTCCCATACGCCCAGGAACTTGTGGAACGCTCTTCCCTTGGGGACAACGCCGGTCGCCTCAAGAATGATCAGGCCGAACCCGCCCTTGGCGCGCTCTTCATAGTAGCGATAGGTCTGCTCTGTCAGGTGTCCGTCAATGCCGAAGTTGGTGCCCATGGCGGACATCGCCATGCGGTTTTTGATTTCAACATTGCCGATTTTTATAGGCTGAAACATCTTGTTCAGCATACACATACCGTTCATAGAATTACCTTTACCTTTCTGTTTTTACATGCGCAATGGCCGGTCGCGCACGCCGCTTGTCTGAACACGTTCAGTGAACGTGTTCACTATATAACATAGTTATGTGTTTGTCAATATCTTTTTTAACAATTTGAAAAAAGCATGAGAAAACGGGCGATAATCGCTTGACTTATACCCAAATTTGTATTTTACTATTAGTATTAAGAAATTGTAAATCTAATTGAGGAGGTATTTATGGACAGTCCTAACACCGCAAGGCATGCACAATCCGTGGAAACGAGAAACAAAATATACGAAACTGCCATAAAGCTTTCAAAGGAAAAAGGCTTCGAGCAGGTCACCATCAGAGAAATCTGCAAGGAGGCGGAGGTATCCGTCGGTCTTTTCTATAAGTATTTCAACTCCAAGGAGGACATTTTCCTCGAGTATTCAAAAATCAACGAGGATCTGTACAAGAATTTCAGAAACTCATTTTCCCCCGAGGACACCACGCTCGACAGGCTCATCAGCTTTGCCAAGACCAATGCAAAGAGCGGCGACTCTCTGATAAAGGGCGCAGGTCGCTTCGTGTATATCCACGCGCTGAAAAACCCCGGCGAGCATTTCATGACAAACATTGACCGCGAGGTGAACACCACAATACGCGAAATCATCGACTATGGTATTTCCCGCGGCGAGATACGAAAAGACATAGACAAGGAATGGCTGCACAGAACAATACTCTCCTGCGGTTGGGGCTGCTTTTTCGCCTATTTCTCCGGGATTGAGCCGGAGGTGTCGCTTGAAGAGCGCATGATAACCGCTCACCGACTTATTTACGAGGGTGTCACAGTGCAGAAAGAGGATAGCTGAGAAAGCTCGTCTGTGTCAAGACATTTCACAGGCTATAACTCACGCCTTGGGCGGCTTTGGCTGCCCAAGGCGTATTTTTCTGCCGCCGTGTTACGCGAGCTTGACGACGGTGAGGGTGCTGTCGGTATAAGTGACGGCGTTGCCGGTGGCGTTGCGGACGGTGAGCGTCTGCGCCGTCGCGGGGGCGACTATCGCCGTGAGCGCGATGCGCTCTGCGCCGCTGTCGGCGGTTTGCGCCTGCGAGGCCGCGCCGTATGCAAGCGCCGCGCCGTCGAGCGCGAGGGTCGCGCCGATGTTGCCGTCGCCGGTGACGGCGGCGTCGGCGGCAAAGGTGACGAGATACTGCCCCGGCGCGAGCGTGACGCCCGTTGTGCCGGAAAGGGTGATGTCGCCGGTGGAGTTAACGGTGCTCGTAGCGAGTGTGAGCGGCGTGTCGGTGGCGACAGACTGCGCCGCCGGTTGATAAAGCATTGCGTTTTGGTTCGTGGCCGTCGCCCCGGCCGGGCCTGTTGCCCCGGTGGCTCCGGTTGCGCCCGTCGCGCCCGTCGCGCCCGTGGCGCCGGGCGCGCCCTGTGGCCCTTGCGGGCCTTGCGGCCCGACGGGGCCGGGTATGCCCTGCGGCCCTTGCGGCCCGGCCGGGCCTTGCAAGCCCATGGGGCCGGCCGGCCCCACATTGCTGCCGCAGCCGCAAGAGCAGGTGCTGCCGTTGCAGGGGTTGGAGTATATCTTGGTCGAATAGCATTCGTTTTCCGCCATTGTGCTCCTCCGAAAGAGAATTGGCGGGGTTCGGCGGCAAGCCGCGCCCCGCCTTATCCCATTGTATGCCGAGTGTCAGAAAAGCGGCACTTCAATCGCAGCAAATCATCAGTGCAAGCTTTCGCGTTGCGTACTGACAATGTATTGACTTTCCAGCAACGGGTAGTATATAATATACCCAAGGAGTTGATTTGATGGATATGCACACACCGAGCGTGGCGAATGCGCCGAAAACTTCTACTTTTCAAATGCGGATAAACCCCGAAATAAAGCAAAGGGTTGAGGATATCTACGCGCGGCAGGGCTTGACGTTCACGGACGCGGTGAATATTTTCATTCAGCAGTCTATCAATTCAAACGGCTTGCCGTTTCTCGCCTCCCCCGAAAACGAGGAGTTTCTGCGCGCAAAAGCCTTGGCGCGTCTGCGCGAAGAAGCCGCGAAAGGGTGGACTTCCGTGAAAAGCGAGGTCGATTGGGTGTCGGAAGAGGCGGCTTACGGATTGCTGGGCTTGGATAAATGAAGCTGGTTTACACTCCGCAAGCGATTGAGGACATCGCCGCGATAAAAGGCTATATTGAGCTTTCTCTGCGCAACAAAGGCGCGGCCAAGCACATCGCCGGGGCGATTTTGCGAAGCTGCGCAAGGCTGAAGAATTTTCCCCGGCTGGGCTTTTCCGTGCAAGAGCGATACGGCTTTGAAAGCGAAGACCGAATACTTCTTTGCGAAAACTACGTCGTCCTCTATTCCCTGCGGCAAGACCGCGTGGCCATAGGCCGAGTGATAGACGCAAGATGCGACTATGCGCGCATTCTATGGGGCGGCGAACAATAAACCGAGGTTTTCACACCCACTGTCGGAGTGTTAAAACCTCGGTTTTAACCGTATCTTAACGGCAAAAGCGAGCCTTTTTGACCCCCAAATGCAAGAATATACAAGAAAACCGCACGGCGCATGAAAATGTGCCGTGTTTTTGCACAAAAAAAGAGGGTAAATCGGCTGAAAATTCTGCGGTTTATTATTCAATTGTCAGAAAAATAATTAACGTATAGCATTG
>CAZUSM010000015.1:0-2539 GCA_964623675.1 uncultured Oscillospiraceae bacterium | reverse complement strand
AAAATTCTGCGGTTTATTATTCAATTGTCAGAAAAATAATTAACGTATAGCATTGCAAAAGCGAAAATGATATAATACTGTCAATCTTTCAGGCAAAGTATAAAGCAAATTCAAGGTATTTTTGGAGGAGACATGAAGAAAGTACAGTTTACAGAAACCGCCTTGCGCGATGCAAGCCAGTCTCTCATTGCGACAAGGCTGCCCTATGACAAGATGGAGCCGATTCTCGCCGAGATGGACAAGGCCGGGTACTACTCCGCCGAGGTTTGGGGCGGGGCAACGTTCGACGTGTGTCTGCGCTTTTTGAACGAAGACCCGTGGGAGCGCCTGCGCAAAATCCGCGCCAACATGCCCAACACCAAGCTGCAAATGCTCTTGCGCGGGCAGAACATCCTCGGCTACAAGCACTATCCGGACGACATCGTCCGCCGCTTTGTGCGCGCCTCCGTCAAAAACGGCATCGACATCATCCGAATTTTCGACGCGCTCAACGACGTGAACAACCTCAAGGTCGCCATTGAAGAGACCGTCGCCTCCGGCGCAATGGCCTCCGGCACCATATCTTACACCACCAGCCCCGTGCACACGCGCGAGAAGTACGTGGAGATGGTCAAGGAGCTGGCGCAGATGGGCGTTGGCTCAATCTGCATCAAGGACATGGCCGGCATACTCACCCCCGCCGCCGCCTATGACCTCGTCTCCGCAATCAAGGACGCGGTTGACCTGCCCGTGGTGATGCACACGCACTGCACCACCGGCCTTGCTTACATGACCTATCTCAAGGGCATCGAGGCCGGCGCTGACGTCATCGACACCGCCATTTCCCCGCTCTCCGGCGGCACTTCTCAGCCCGCGACCGAGACCTTGGCCTACGCTCTGCGTGAGCTGGGCTATGACGTGGCGCTCGACCAGCCGACGCTTTACAAAATCGCCGACTACTTCAAGCCCATCCGCAACGACTATATCAAAGACGGCACTCTCAACCCCATCTCCATGGGAACGGACACCCAGTGCCTCAACTATCAAATCCCCGGCGGCATGCTCTCCAACCTCCTCAGCCAGCTCAAGAGCCTCAACGCGCTCGACAAGTTCGACGAGGCGCTCAAAGAGACGCCCGCCGTGCGCAAGGACATGGGTTATCCTCCCCTCGTCACCCCGACCAGCCAGCTCGTCGGCACGCAGGCCGTGCAGAACGTGCTCGCCGGTGAGCGCTACAAGAACGTCGGCGCTGAGGTGAAGGCATATTGCCGCGGCGAGTATGGCCGCACCCCCGCCCCCATTGACGAGGCCGTGCGCGAAAAGATACTCGCGGGCGAAAAGCCCGTCGAGGGTCGCTACGCCGACACTCTGCCGACCGACACCTTTGAAAAGGCGCAGGAGAAGCTCGGCGCAACCGCAAAATGCGAAGAAGACGTGCTCAGCTACATCGCCTTCCCCGCCGTGGCCGAAAAGTTCTTCGACGAGCGCACCGCCGCCGAGGAGAAGAAGGTTCGCTACTCCATTGAGGAGCTTTAAGGAGGCCGCTTAAATGGATATGGTAAACATCTCTTTGGGCACTGCCGCCGTCGCCGGGCTTTTGGGCTATCTCGTGGTGTTTTTCGGGCTGATTTTGCTCATGATCGTCGTGATTCTGATGGGCAAATACTTCGTGGCAAAGGCCAACAGGGAAAAGGCCGCCGCCAAGGTTGAAGCCCCCGCCGCCCCCGTCGCCGAGGTGAAAAAGCCCGAGGCGCGCGGCACTGCCGGCGAGCTGAAGCTCTATGACACCGACCCCAGAAACGCCGCCATGATAATGGCCATCGTCGCCGACACGCTCGGCAAGCCCCTCAATCAGCTCCGCTTCATTTCCATCAAGGAGGTCAAGGAATAATGAAATATAAAGTAACGCTCAACAACCGCGTGTATGAGGTCGAGGTGCAGGAAGGCTCCGCCATGCTCGTGGACGAATACGAGCTGGCCGCCCCCGCCGCGCCCGCGCCCGTTGTCGCCGCCCCGGTCGTCGCGGCCGCGCCTGTCGTCGCCGCCCCCGTCGCTCCCGCCGCCGTCTCCGTGGCCGCGGGTGAGGCCGTCAAAAGCCCCATGCCCGGCAACATCCTCAAGATAAACGTTGCCGCAGGTCAGGCCGTCAAGGAGGGCGAGGTGCTCATCGTCCTTGAGGCCATGAAGATGGAAAACGACGTGGTCGCGCCGCGTGACGGCACTGTCGCTCAAGTCGTCGTGTCCAAGGGCGCGGTCGTGGAAACCGGCACAACTCTCGTCGTTCTTGCATAAGGAGGAGACCTATGGATATACTGGGTACTCTCCGTGATTTGGCGCTGGAATCCGGCTTTGCCGCATTCTTCACCACGGCGGGCGGTTGGAAAAACCTTGTGATGATAATCATTGCCTTTGTGCTGCTGTACCTGGGCATTGTGAAAAAGTTTGAGCCGCTGCTGCTGTGCGGCATCGCGTTCGGCTGCCTGCTGTCAAACCTCAGCTACTTCATCGGCATGGGCGAAAACGCCCTTTACCACCCGGAGCTGTGGACGCAGTTTCTTGA
>CAZUSM010000014.1:0-20265 GCA_964623675.1 uncultured Oscillospiraceae bacterium | reverse complement strand
CAAAGTCTACCCTATATACCACTTTTCCTGAAAAAGATTGAATCATAAAATATAAATTTGGCGAATAGTATATTTCCGCCGAAAGCAATATTTATTTCAGGAGGCACTTTTTATGGTCAAAACACCTGTGTTCAAAGGCTCTTGCACGGCGCTCGTCACCCCGTTTTCGGAGCACGGCATTGATTATGAGCAGCTGAAAAAGAACATAGACTTTCAGTTTGAAAACGGAACCGCCGCCATTGTCGTCTGCGGCACGACGGGGGAAAACGCCACCGTGACGCGCAACGAATATGAAGAGCTTGTTCGCTTTTGCGTCAGGGCGAGCGCCGGGCGAATGAAGGTGATAATCGGCGTGGGCAGCAACAACACCGACACCGCCCTCAAAAACGCGGAAAACGCGCGCTTTGCCGGGGCAGACGGGATATTGATGGTGACGCCGTATTATAATAAATCCACGCAGAGCGGGCTGGTTGAGCACTTCACCCACGTGGCTGACCGGGTGGATATCCCGATGATACTTTATAACGTGCCGAGCCGAACCGGCATCGGCATCGCGGCGGAAACCTATCAAGCCCTTTCCAAGCACCCGAACATCATCGGCGTGAAAGAGGCATCCGGCGATTTGAAGCTCGTGGGCGATATCGTAAGCCGTTGCGGGAACGACCTTTATATTTGGAGTGGAAATGATGACAACACCGTGCCGATAATGTCGCTGGGCGCGTTGGGCGTGATTTCCGTGGCGTCGAACATCGTGCCGGGGGTAATTTCAAAGCTGTGCCAGCTCTGCCTCGACGGGGCATTCAAAGAGGCAACTGAGCTTTACGCCAAGTACACTCCCCTTTTCTCCGCGCTGTTTGTCGAGACGAACCCCATCCCGGTCAAATCCGCGATGAAAATGCTGGGGCGCGACAGCGGTATACTCCGTCTCCCCCTCACCAAGCTCAGCGACGAGCACTTTGCATATCTTCGCAACACCATGAGCGAGGCCGGACTGAACGTTTAATGCATTGGGGAGCTATACACCATGTATAGCTCCCCGAAAAATTCATACGATTTCGACCCTTTTGATGAACTCAATCTGCGGCTCGGTCGTGCCCGGAACGCACACGCTCAGGGCGTATCCGTCGAGCGGGGTGTAATAAAACCCCGATTTGTCCATCACGGAGAAGGAGTTGAGCGGCGTGGAAAGCCCCGTGCCGATGGCCTTGATATAGCTTTCCTTCTTGCTCCAAATCTCGGTGAACGCCGCGCCCTTGTCGGCGCTTTTTTCAATGTATAGCTGCTCATCGTCTGTGAAAAAGCGCGCGGCGAGCTTGGGGTTATACTCGGCCTTTTCTTGAATGTCAAGGCCGATTTCCTCATCGCACAGCGCCACGGCCACAAGGCGGCCCGAATGGGACAGGCTGAACTTCACCTCTCCGGCGCGGAGATAGGGCTTGCCGTGCTCATTCGTGATTATATCCGGCGGGAGAGTGACGTTCGGGCAAGCCTCGCCCAGCGCGTGAGACAGCAAAAGCTCCGCCCCGATGGCGGCGCGGCGGGCATAAGGCGGCCTCATTCTGATGAGCTGTGTTTTGCGGTATTCGGAAAGGGGGTAATCTCCCCTTTCGCGCACGAGGCTGAATCCGGCGTAATATATCTTGATCATCATGCTTGCATTGCGGCAAGGGTTTTGCCGATGAGCTCGGAAAGCTCAATCCCCAGCATGTCCGCGCCTGTGCGAATCACGTCTCTGGAGCACCCGGCGGCGAACTTTTTGTCCTTGAACTTTTTCATCACGGACTTGACCTCCATGCCGTCAAGCCCCGTCGGGCGCATGAGCGCCGCCGCGCCGATAAGCCCGGTCAGCTCATCGGTGGCGAAAAGCACCTTTTCCATATACTTCACCGGCTCGACGTCGATGCATATTCCGTAACCGTGGCTGACAACAGCGTGAATCACGTCCTCGTCAATGTCAAGCTCGCGAAGCATTTCAAAGGCTTTGACACAGTGCTGCTCAGGGTAAAGCTCAAAATCTATGTCGTGCAGCATGCCCACCGTGCGCCAAAAATCGACGTTGTCGGGGTCATGCTCCTTTGCAAACTCGCCCATGACCTTGGACACGGTCTCGGCGTGCTGAATGTGAAACGGCTCTTTATTGTAACGCTCAATAAGCTCTTTGGCCTGTTCGGGTGTGGGTATGTAGCTCATGTTTTTCAGCCTCCTTTTATGTTCTTTTATAATATCCCCTTTTTCGCGATAATGCAAGAGAAAAAGGCGCGACGTCGATAATGACGTTAGCGCCTTTTACAATCAATTTTTCGAGCTGTCCGCCGGGACTGCGTCGGCCGTTGCGAGGTCGGTGTCTTTGAGGACGCCGTCCTTCTCGTCGGTTTTGACGGTGTTGTCGTCAATAACGCCGTCGCCGTCGGTGACGACGCCGTTGTCCACGTCAGGCGTTATCATCGGCGTGACAGTGACGGTCGGGCTGGGGAGCGTTGTGGGGACAGGGTTGTCTACAAGGTCGTTCTTTTCCTTTGCATTGCCGCAGCCACACAGGGAAAAGGAAAGCGCAAGCACCAGCGCAATATGAATCATGGCTTTTTTCATAATTATCCTCCTAATTTATCGGCAAAATATATTTGCGAAAGTATTATTTGAATAATTGCGCGTTATATTCATCAAATGATTTGCTTTTTATATTTGTAAAGCCGAGGCCGATGTGTTATTATGTGTTTTATGAATGAATTGAAGAAAAACGAAATATATAATGTGACCGTCGAGGGCTATTCCTCGGAGGGGTACGGCGTTTGCCGCGTGAATGGGCGCGCAGTGTTCGTGCCGCGCGCAATCGCGGGCGAGGCGTGGGAGATTCGCATCGTCAAGGTGACAAGCTCTGCCGTATACGCGCGCGGTGAAAGGCTGATTGCGCCCTCTCCGGCGAGAGAAGCGCCGCTTTGCCCGCATTTCGGCGTATGCGGCGGGTGCGATATGTGGCATGCAAGCTATGCCGAGGAGCTTGCTTTCAAGCTTGATCGCGTCAACGCCGCGCTGGAGCACATCGGGCGGCAAAGCGTCCGCGCGGAGGAAATTATCGGCGCGGAGAGCGTGACGCGCTATCGCAACAAGGGCATTTTCGCCGTGGCCGACGTTGACGGCGCGCCCTGCGCCGGGTTTTATCGCGAGCGCAGCCACGAGCTTATCCCGGTTGAGGACTGCCTCATTCAAAACGAGCTTTCAATCCGCGCCGCGCGCGCGGTCATCGGCTTCATGCGCGCGCATGGCATTGCCGCATATAACGAGGCCAACGGCAAGGGCGTCGTGCGCCATATTTTCTGCCGCGCGGCTGTGAACACGGCGGACGCCGTGCTGTGCATCGTCGCCGCGCGCGGCTTCGGCGCGCTGACGGACACGCTTGTGGCCGAGCTTCGCCGCGCCGTGCCGGAGCTGACGGGCATAGTCTTGAACATCAACAAATCCATCGGCAACACGGTGCTTGCGGGTGATTTCCACACGCTGTGGGGGCGCGCGGACATTGAGGACGCTCTTTGCGGCAACCGCTTTTCCATCTCCCCGCAGGCGTTTTATCAGGTGAACCCGCCGCAGGCCGAGCGGCTTTATACCCGCGCACTTGAATACGCCGGGGTGACGGACAAGTCCTTGGTGCTTGACCTTTATTGCGGCGCGGGGACGATAAGCCTGTGCCTTGCGCGCGCCGCCGGGCACGTCATCGGCGCGGAAATCGTGCCGGAGGCCGTGGAGAACGCGGCGCACAACGCCGAGAAAAACGGCGTTGAAAACACCGAGTTTATCTGCGCCGACGCCGGCGAAGCCGCCGAGGCGCTTGCTGCGCGCGGCCTCACGCCGGAGGTCATCCTCGTCGACCCGCCGCGCAAGGGCATGGACGAGCGCGCCGTCGCCGCCTGCGCCTCAATGCACCCGGAGCGGATTGTGTACGTTTCCTGCAACCCCTCCACCCTCGCCCGTGACATACTGCGCTTCAACGCCCACGGCTACGCGCTCAAAAAAGCCACCGCCGTAGACATGTTCCCGAGGACATGCCACGTTGAAAGCGTGTGTCTGCTGACGCGAGAATAATTCACCCGACAGGAGATATATATGACAAAACGACTTGCTTGGCTTGATATTGCGAAATATATTTGCATCATGGCGGTCATGCTGGAGCATTTGGAGAGCACGACGGATGAGCTGGGCTGCTTTTTCTCGCCGTTTTTCGTGCTGTGCTTTTTCGCCGTGGCCGGGTACACGCACAAGGCCGGTCAGCCGTTCGGCGGCTTCATGGTGAAAAAAATCAAAACGCTTTTCGTGCCGTGGCTGGTGTTCAGCGTGTTTGACATTGCGCTTTCTCAGCTCGTGTCCTTTTCCGCGCATGAAAGCATTTGGGTCGAGCTGGGGCGCAACTTTTTGCAAGTGCGCGGATATGGGGATCAGATTTGGTTCGTCGCGGCGCTTTTCATGGCGTTCATTCCGTTTTGGTGCTTCATCGAGCTTTATTCGCGCAAAAAGCCTTCCCCCACCCGCCGTGCGGCGTTCATCATAATCACGCTTTTGCTTTTCATCGCGGACAGCCAGTATTCAAAGCACATGGACGGCTCGCTTTTCCCATGGGGGACATCTGCCCTGCCTTGGCACATTGAATATATTTTCCAAGGCATGTTTTACATGACGCTCGGCTACATGTTCAAAGAGGCGTGGGAAACGGACTTTGACCGGCTGAACACGCGCGCCGGGCGCATTGCGCTTTTCGCCGTGTACGCGTTTATCATCTATCTGCCGTATTTTGCGAATGTGCCGGAGGGCGTGTTCGCGTTCTCGGCGGTATATGTGACGCCGATTGTGGGCATGATGCTCGTTTTCGCCGTGAGCAAGGCGATACCGGCGAACAAATACATGTGCTATATCGGGCAAAACACGCTCATTTATTTTGCTCTGCACGGCAAGGTGTATTCATTCATCGAGGCGATGTTGACGCGCTTTGCCGGGTCTTTTTACGGCGCGATTTTGGGCAACACCGTTTATTCAAACCTCTTCGCCGTAGCCTTCACCTTCGCGCTTTCCCTCGTGCTCCTCATTCCGGCGTACATAATAAACCGTTGGTTTCCGTTCATTTTGGGGCGGCGACCCCGCACGAGGGCATGAGCGGCGCAGAAATGTCAATAATCGCGAAAATAATGCTTGAAATGTGAGAATGCTTGTGTTATACTAATTAGGCTGTTAATTCGTACAAAATCGAAAGGATTGAAATATATGTCTACCCTCACCATCATCTTCACGATTCTTCAGGTTCTCTCCGGTCTTGCAGTCACCGTCATCGTTCTCATGCAGAGCGGCAAGAGCGCGGGTTTGTCCGGCTCTATCTCCGGCGGCGCCGAGACTTTCTTCTCCAGGGGCAAGGCCAAGACCCTCGATGCGAAGCTCGCGAAGCTGACGAAGTGGTTCGCCCTCGCGTTCGTCGTGCTGACGCTCGTGCTCAACCTCATCTGATTTGATTTTAAAAAATGCCGACCGCAAGCGGTCGGCATTTTTCATGCCCATATTCATGATAAAATCGGACTTTGCGTTTTCGCAAAGTCCGATTTTGCGCGCCTTGGCGCGTTATTCCCACGTTTTCCACACATCGGGGCAATAGCCGACAGTGGCCTGCTTGCCGTTGCGGACGATGGGGGTTTTGATGAGATAAGGAATCTCAAAGAGCTTGTCGAGCTTGGCCTCGTTCGAGGCGAGATACTGCACAAGCGGGTAATCCTCATCGGTGTTGTCAATCATCGCGTCGAGGCCGACGGCGTTTTTGACGGAGTTCAGCTCTCCCCTGCTCATGCCGAACTTGATGACGTCGACAAACTGATATTTGATGCGCCGCTCTTTGAAATAGCGCTCGGCCTTTTTGGTGTCGAAGCACTTGGCCTTGCCGAAAATCTGAATGTTCATGGGCAGGTCAAATCTCTGTGATGACAGGGAGTATCATCGGGCTGCGGCGGGTGGTTTTGTAAAGATAGCCGGAGATGTTGTTTTTCACCTTGCTCTTTATTGATGTGAAGTCGCTGATATGCTGCGCCTCACACGCGGCGACGGATTCCATCGTCACACGCTTGAGCTCCTCAATAAGCCCCTCGGCCTCTTTGACATAGATGAAACCGCGGGTGACAATTTCGGGGTCGGAGAGAATCTTGTGGTCATGCGAGGAGAAAGGCATGACGACGACGACCATGCCGTCTTCGGCAAGGCGGTGTCTGTCGCGCATGACGACGCTGCCGACCTCGCCCACGCCGCTGCCATCCACCAGCACCGCGCCGGCCGGCACGGATTCTTCGCACTTGATGGACTTCTTGGTGATTTCAATGACCTTGCCGTTTTCGCCGATGACGATGTTCTTGGGATTGATGCCCATCATGCGGCCAAGCTCGGCATGCTTGACGAGCATTCTGTACTCACCGTGCACAGGAATGAAGAACTTCGGCTTGACGAGGCCGAGGATCATTTTTTGCTCCTCCTGCGAGGCGTGGCCGGACACGTGCAAATCGGTGTGGCGGTCATAAATGACCTCTGCGCCCTTGTGGAACAGCTCATCAATGACGCGGCTGATGGTGTTTTCGTTGCCGGGAATGGCCGAGGCGGAGATGATGACCCTGTCCCCGGCGTCAACGGTGATTTGCTTGTGCTCGGAAAACGCCATGCGGTAAAGCGCGCTCATCGCCTCGCCCTGGCTGCCGGTGGAGATGATGACCACCTTGTTCTTGGGGAGCTTGTTGAGCTTGTCAATGTCCATCATGACATTGTCGGGAATGTCCATGTACGACAGCACGGACGCCACGCGCAGAACGTTTTCCATGCTGCGCCCGGTTATGCCGACCTTGCGGCCGTATTTGTTGGCGACGTTTATAATCTGCTGGAGTCTGTGGACGTTGGAGGCGAAGGTGGTGATGATGATGCGCTTGTCACAGCCCATGAACAGCTTGTCAAAGCTTTCGCCCACCTTGCGCTCGGAATCGGAATGGCCGGGCTTTTCGACGTTGGTGGAATCGCTCAACAGGGCGAGAACGCCGTCATTGCCGAGCTGGCCGAAACGGGCAATGTCAAACATGCCGCCGGAAATGGGCGTGACGTCAATTTTGAAGTCGCCCGTGTGCACGACCGTGCCGATGGGCGTACCGATGGCGAGGGCGACAGCATCCGGGATGGAGTGGTTGACGTGGATAAACTCAATCGTGAAGCAGCCGAGGCGGAACACCGAACCCGTCTTTTTCGTGAAAATCTGCGTATTATATAAAAGGTCGGCCTCTTCCAGCTTCAACTCCACCAGCGCCGCCGTGAGGGGCGTGGTGTAAATGGGCACATCAAGCTCGCGCAGAACGTAGGGCACGGCGCCGATATGATCCTCATGCCCGTGCGTGAGCACCATGCCGCGAATGCGGTCGGCATTGGAGCGCAGATAGCTGATATCCGGCAGGACGATGTCAATGCCGTACATGTCCTCATCGGGGAAGCCCATGCCGCAGTCAACGATGATGATGTCGCTGCCGCATTCAAAGGCCGTCATGTTTTTGCCGATCTCGCCGAGACCGCCAAGGGGGATTATTTTCAGTTTAGAAATCATGTTTTCTCCATTTCTCAATATTTTGACGCAAACGACCTGACAGTCCGTGGGGACTGTCCATAATTATGTAGCTGATGCAAGTATAACCGTTATCAGGCCATTTTAGCCTGCAAAGCACAAAGTTACATTTCAGTGCGCCCTTCCATGGCGCGGTTGAGCGTGGCATCGTCGGCAAATTCGAGGTTCGAGCCGACGGGGATGCCGTAAGCCAAGCGAGTCACCTTTATCTCAAACGGCTTCAGCAGCCGCGAGATATACATCGCGGTGGCCTCGCCCTCGGTGTCGGGGTTTGTGGCCATGATGACCTCCTCCACGCCCGGCTCTGCCGCGCGCACGAGAAGCTCTTTGATGCGGATGTCCTCCGGCCCGACGTGGCTCATCGGCGAAAGGACGCCGTGCAAAACGTGATACGTGCCGTTATATTCTCTGCCGCGCTCGATGCTCAGCACGTCCCTCGGCTCGGAAACGACGCATATCGTGCCCCTGTCGCGGCGGTCACTGGCACAGATTTGGCAAACCTCGCCCTCGGTGAGGTTTTGGCAGATTTTGCAGCAGTGGACGCTCTTTTTCGCGGCGGTTATCGCGTCGGCAAAGGCGATGGCCTCATCATCGGGCAAGGCCAACACGTGAAAGGCCAAGCGCTGTGCGCTCTTTTTGCCGATTCCGGGCAGGGCGGCGAATTTGTCAATCAGGTTTTTAAGCGTTGCAGGGAAAAAGGACATTTTGATATACTCCGATTTAAGCGTTTTTTATTGCGGCGATGGCCGCGGCTCTGTCCGGTGCGCCGAACACGGCGCTGCCCGCCACAAGCACAGAGCATCCCGCGCGCACGGCCTCGCGCGCGGTTTCGGCGTTCACGCCGCCGTCAGCCTCCAACTCGACACCGGGCTTAATGCAGTCGATATAACCGCGCAGCTTTTCAATTTTTTCAAGCTGGTCATACATAAAGCTCTGCCCGCCGAAGCCCGGCTCAACCGTCATCACCTGCACAAGCTCCACCCTTTCCAAATAGGGCAAAACCGCCTCTGCCGGGGTTTTGGGCTTTATCGTGACGCCCGCGCGCTTGCCGAAGGCGTGGATTTTTTCGATGGCGAGGAGATTGTTCTCCGCCGTGTCGGCCTCGACGTGCAAATTCACCAAGTCAGCCCCCGCCTCGCAAAAGCGCTCAACATAGCGCAGGGGCTTGTCGATCATGAGGTGGACGTCCAAAAACATATCCGTCGCCCGGCGCAGGGATTTGACGACCGGGACGCCGATTGAAATGTTCGGCACAAAAAGCCCGTCCATGACGTCGATGTGAATCCAGTCCGCGCCAAGGCGCTTGACGTTTTCAACCTCGTCCCCAAGGCGGGCGAAGTCGGCGGATAATATCGACGGTGAAATTTTGACCATGGTTCGGCTCTCCTGTTTGCAGTCCTTGCATATCTTATTTTATTATACTACAAGAAATAGTTCAATTGCAATATTGACGTAAAGAATATTTCGAGATAAAATATATAATTGATGTTAGATGACAGATGGAGGTTATTGCCTTGTCCGCAAATAATAAAAACAAAAAGCCCAAGCGCGTTGGGCATATTTACGCTTTTGCCCTGACGTGGGTGGCGTTTGCGCTGACCGTGCCGCTGCATGAAATGTGGCAGCTCATCACCGCGCTTGTGGCGAGCTTTTTGGTCGGCTTTGTCGTGTGGCGCATCGGCGAGCGCAAGGACAAAAAGGCCGCCGAAAAGGCGCTTGAAGAGCAGAAGGCCAAGGCCGAGGCCGCCAAAAAACCCGCAAGCACGAAAAAAAGCTATGGCGAGGAGATTGACCCCATACTCGACGAGGGCAATCGCGCGCTGTCCGAAATGGGACGGCTGTACGCGTCGATAAAAGACCTAGATGTGCGCACAAAGATAAATGAAATCATGCGCATCACGGACAAAATCACACAAGACGCGATAAGCGACCCCTCGGACATACCGCAAATCAAAAAATTCCTCAATTATTATCTCCCCACGACGATAAAGCTCCTCAACGCCTACGACCGCATGAGCTCACAGGGCATTGAGGGCGAAAACCTCGACAAGAGCATGAAAAACATTGACGAAATGCTCGACACCGTCATTGAAGCTTACACCAAGCGGCTCGACTCGCTTTTTGCAAATCAGGCGCTTGACATTGAAACCGACATCGAGGTCATGAATTCCATGCTCGCCCGCGAGGGCTTGGCCGGAAACAAGGATTTTGAACTCAAAGCGGAGGCCGCGCAGGCCACGCAAGCCCAATAAAAGAAAGAGAGGATTCTCAAAATGAACGAACAGTCCATCGTCATTCCCAGCCTCACACTTGACCCCAACCCCACCGCCGCCGCGACTCAGGCGGCAGTTGAGGAAGAAGCCGCCCCCGCCGCCGTTGAAGCCCCCGCCGAGGTCAAGGCCGAAAAGCCCGACCTCAGCGCGCTTTCCGAGGCGGAGCAGGCCGCCGTGCTCGACTTTTCCGAAAAGATTGACATCACCAACACCGAGCAGGTGATGAATTACGGCGGCGCGGCGCAAAAGAACATATCCGAATTTTCCGATGCCGCCCTCGGCACTGTGCGCACAAAGGATCTCGGCGAGGTCGGCGACATGCTGGGCGACCTCGTGGTCGAGCTTCAAGGGCTCAACTTCTCCCCGGAGGAGAAAAAGGGCTTGCGCGGGCTTTTCAAAAAGGCCACGAACGACATCGCCTCGCTCAAGGCGCAGTTTGACAAGGCCGAGGTGAATGTTGACAAAATCGTCGAGGCGCTTGAAAAGCACGAAGTCACGCTGATGAAAGACATCAGCATGATGGACAAAATGTACGACAAGAACCAAGAGTACATGAAAGAGCTGACGATGTACATTCTCGCGGGCAAGCTGAAGGTCGAAAAGCTGCGCAATGAGGAGCTGCCGAAGCTGGTGGCACACGCGCAGGAGACCGGGCTTCCGGAGGACGCACAGGCCGCCAATGACTTTGCCAATCTCATCGGCCGCTTTGAAAAGAAAATCCACGACCTTGAGCTGACGCGCCAAATCTCCGTGCAGATGGCGCCGCAGATTCGCTTGATTCAGAATAATGACAGCCTCATGGTTGAAAAAATCCGCTCGTCCATCGTCAACACCATTCCCCTGTGGAAAAATCAGATGGTTCTCGGCCTTTCCATGTTCCATTCCGAGCAAGCGATGAAGGCTCAGCGCGACGTCACCGACACCACCAACGCCCTGCTCATGCAAAACGCAAAGGCGCTGCACCAAGGCAGCGTGAGCGTGGCCAAGGAGTCCGAGCGCGGCATTGTCGACATTGAAACGCTCAAAAAGACCAACCAAGAGCTCATCAAGACCCTCGATGAAGTGCGCCAGATTCAGGATGCCGGCCGCGCCGGGCGCGCCCAGGCCGAGGCCGAGCTCAACCGCATTGAGGATGAGCTGAAGCAGAAGCTGTTGGAGATGAACGGCTGAGCACCGCCCCATAGGAGAACGCAATGAATATTCTCAAAAACCGCACAATCGCAGTGTTTCTGGCGCTCGTGCTCGTCATCGGGTCGACGCTGATTTCAGCCTCGGCAAAGCTGAATGCCGACATCAAAAAGGTGACTGACGGGTTTTACACCGGCGCGCTTTATGACGGCGAGAAAACCGCCGACGTCACCGACGCATCGGGCAGCATATATAAACAGCTCACCGTCATCACCGCCGAGGCCGACAAAATATATGCCGTTATCGCAAATTCCGGCGCAGACGCCGAGGCGATAAAAGAGGCGTCGTATTATCTCAAATCCAACCTCTCGTCCATGCACGAATATGTCAGCTCGATATACTGGAGCTACAGCGAGCTGTGCGACGCGCTGACGTCGATAAAGCCGAAGCTGGGCGCAATGGATTTGAGCGAGAGCGAATATGAGGAGATAAACGCGAGCTTGGCGCTCATCTCCGACGCCCAAGGCGTCATTGCCGACTCCGGGTACAACGACAGCGTCCGCCGCTACAAGACCACGATGAACGCATTCGAGGAATTTGTGGCGGATGTCTGCGGCATCTACGGGCCGGAATACTTCTCGTAAAACAATAATAAAAATACGCGGCACTGCCGCACGGAGGTCATTATGTCGATTGAAAAAGGCCGGGCATATTTTCGCGCGCTCGGCATGGAGGACAGAGTAAGAGAATTTGATGTTTCGTCCGCAACCGTGGAGCTTGCGGCGCAGGCGCTCGGCGTCGAGGGCGCGCGCATTGCGAAAACGCTCTCTTTCAAAAACGGCGAGGGCTGCATGCTCATTCTAGCGGCGGGTGACGCACGCATTGACAACCACAAGTTCAAAGATAAGTTCCACTTCAAGGCCAAAATGCTTTCCGCCGATGAGGTGTTGACGCTCGTCGGCCACCCGGTGGGCGGTGTGTGCCCGTTCGGCATCAACGACGGGATTGACGTATATCTCGACGAAAGCCTGAAGCGCTTTGAAACGGTGTTCCCCGCCGTGGGCAGCGCCAGCAGCGCAATCGAGCTTGACCTTGACGAACTTTACAAATACTCCAACGCCCTCGAATGGATCGACGTGTGCAAGCTCCCGGAGTAATATAAAAGTTTTGCATCCGTGCCAAAACGGCACGGATGCACTTTTTTATCTCATTTTGAATGCTCATCCGCGATGAGGCGGAACGCCTTCGCGCGGCGGGTCAATTCGTCGAAATTGCCCTCGGAAATCAAGGCCTTGTCGGTCAGCCTCCCGCTAATCCCGGCGGCAACCATACCCGCGTCGAGAAACGTGCCGAAGTTATCCTCCGTCACGCCGCCCGTTGCGATGAGCTTGACGTGGCTGATGGGCGCGCGAATGTCCTTGATATACGGCAGCCCCAAATAGCCCGCGGGAAAGAGCTTGACGAAGTCCGCGCCGAGCTTGTGCGCCGTGAGAATCTCGCTGGGGGTCATCGCGCCGGGGATGGACACAAGGCCGTTGGCCTTTGCGGCGCGGATGACGTCATCATCGGTGTTCGGGGAGATGATATACTCACAGCCCACGTCGCGCGCGGCCTCAACCTGCCGCACCGTGAGCACCGTGCCCGCGCCAAAGCGCATTTCGTCGCCGAAGCGCGCTTTCAACGCGGCGAGCGAGGACGCGGTTTTTTCAACACACGCCTCGTCACTCTGGTCAAAGGTCAGCTCCATGAGGTGCACGCCGCCCCGGCACATCGCCTCGGCGAGGCGCAAAAGCGCGTCGCCGTATATCCGCCGGGCGATGACGATGACCTTGTCGCGCTCAATGAGGGCTTTTACGTCCGTTGTGCTCACTTCAGCGTGACCTTGTTGAAGCTCTTTTTGCCGCGGCGGAGAATGAGTCCGTCTTTGAGCTCGGCCTCGGTGTACTTCTTGTTGACGTCGCTGAGCTTTTCGTCGTTGACGGTGACGCCTCCCTGCTGAATGTTGCGGCGGGCGTCGGACTTGGTGGAGCAAAGGCCGGTTTTGACAAGCAGCGTCATCACGTCAATTGCGCCGTCGGTCAAGTCATCTGCGGAAAGCTCGGTGGTGGGCATGTGCTCGCTGTCGCCCGCGCCGCCGAAGAGCGCCTTTGCACCGGCCTCGGCCTTTTTGGCCTCCTCCTCGCCGTGCACAAGCGCGGTCAGCTCATAGGCCAAGATTTCCTTTGCGCGGTTGAGCTGGCTGCCCTCCCACTTGTCCATCTCGTCAATCTGCTCCAGCGGCAGGAAGGTGAGCATGCGGATGCACTTGAGAACGTCGGCATCCTCGACATTGCGCCAGTACTGATAAAACTCAAAGGGGCTGGTCTTGTTCGGGTCGAGCCACACAGCGCCGGAGGCAGTTTTGCCCATCTTTTTGCCCTCGGAGTTGAGCAACAGGGTGATGGTCATGGCGTGGGCGTCCTTGCCGAGCTTTTTGCGGATAAGCTCAGTGCCGCCGAGCATGTTGCTCCACTGGTCGTTGCCGCCGAACTGCATGTTGCAGCCGTAGTGCTGGAAAAGGTAGTAAAAGTCATAGCTTTGCATGATCATGTAGTTGAACTCAAGGAAGCTCAAGCCCTTTTCCATACGCTGCTTGTAGCACTCGGCGCGGAGCATGTTGTTGACGGAGAAGCAGGCGCCGACCTCGCGCAGTATCTCAACGTTATTCATTTCTAGCAGCCATTCGGCGTTGTTGACCATCTGCGCCTTTCCCTCGCCGAACTCGATGAAGCGCTCCATCTGCTTTTTGAAGCACTCGCAGTTGTGGTCAATGACCTCTTTGGTCATCATGCTGCGCATATCCGTGCGGCCGGAGGGGTCGCCAATGTGGCCTGTGCCGCCGCCCAAAAGGGCGATGGGGCGGTTGCCCGCCATTTGCAGGCGCTTCATCAGGCACAGCGCCATGAAGTGCCCGACGTGCAGAGAGTCCGCAGTGGGGTCAAAGCCGATGTAAAACGTCGCCTTGCCATTGTTGATAAGCTCTCTTATCTCCTCTTCGTTTGTCACCTGCGCGATAAGACCGCGCGCGACAAGCTCCTCATAAATACCCATTTCATTTTCTCCTATATTTTATAATTATTATTTGTTTTCGCAGATTATCTTTTCCGCAAGCTCTGCCGCATACTCGATAAGCTCAGAGCAGCTATATCCGGACACTTTGAGATCCTCACAGCGCAATGCGCCGTATTCGCTTTCAAATTCGCCCGTGCACTTTCGCGTCAAGGTCGCAATTTTGTCCTTGGCGTCGGCGTCGTCGGCGTTGTTATACGGATTTGCAAGACCAATGGCCATGACTGCGCCGCTGAGCGCGCCGCAAATCTCGCCGCAACGCACACCGCCGCCGAAGCCGCCGGAAACAGCCAGCGCGGACGCATCGTCAAGCCCGGTATACTTACCGCAGGCGCAAAGAATGCTCTGCGCGCAGTTGAAGCCGCTTTCATGCAGCTCGGTTGCTCTATCTTTGACTCCCACTAAATCGCCCCCTATAATGATTTCTAGTCAAGTCGCATTGCGCTTGAAGCTTTCAGCCGCTGTGAGCTGCTCTTCGGCGCTTGCGAGCGTGGTGTCTGTGATATGATCTCCACCGTGAAGCCGGGCAAGCTCGCGGCGGCGACCCTCGCGGTCAAGGCCGTTGACCTCGGTGAAGGTGCGCCCGTCGTGCTCGTGCTTTTCGATGAGATAATGGCTGTCGGCCATGGCCGCGATTTGCGGCAGGTGCGTCACGCACATGACCTGCTTGCCCTTGGAAACGGAAAACAGCTTTTCCGCCACGCGCTGCGCCGCAATGCCGGAAACGCCCGTGTCAATCTCGTCAAAAATCATCGTGCCCACAGGGTCATTTTCGGCAAAGACGTTTTTCATAGCGAGCATGATGCGGCTGAGCTCACCGCCGGAGGCAATCTTGCTGATGCGGCCAAGCTCCTCGCCGGCATTTGCGGACATGATGAAGCGCGCAGTCTCCGCGCCGTTTGCGTCAAAGCCCGGCGCAGACTCGACCGGGATAAGCTCCACGGCGAAGCGCACCGACGGCATATTCAGCTCACGCAGTTCGTTGACGATGCGCCCCTCCAGCTCTTTTGCGCGCGAAGAACGCGCCGCGCCGAGCCTTTTGGCCGAGGCTTTGCACCGCTCAATCTGCTTATCAAGCTCGCGATTGAGCTTGATAAGCCGGTCGTCGGCATACTCGATGTCATCGAGCTTTGCCCGGCACTCGTCGAGATACGCGGCAAGCTCGTCATCCGTGCGGCCATACTTGCGTTCGAGCTTGTTTATCAGCGAAATGCGGCTTTCAAGGCTGTCATACTCCTCCGGGGAGAAGTCCAAGCTGTCGCGAAAATCGCGCAGGCGCTCCGCCGCGTCGGAAAGGGCAAAGGCCGCGTCGTTTATGCCGCTTGCCGCCGATTCAAGCTCAGGCGCGAGGGCGGCGGCGCGGGCGGCGTAATAGCCCGCGTTTTGCGCCATGGAAACGGCGTTGTCATCGCCGCCGTAGAGAGCCTTGACAGCCTCGTCAATCGCCTCGGTCAGCTTTTCGCCGTTGCGCAGGAGATCGCGGCGCGCGGTTATCGCGTCCTTCTCCCCCGGCTTTACGTCGGCGCGCTGAAGCTCGTCGATTTGATAGCGCAGACTCTCGCTCAGGCGCTCTTTTTCTATTTCGTCCATGGTGAGCGCTTCGATTTCCTTTTTTATCGCGCGGTATTTTTTATACTCCGCACGGTATTCGCCAAGCTCGTCGGACAGGCGGCCGAAAGAATCGAGATAATTGAGGTGGCGGCGCTCATCCATGAGCTGGCGGCCGTCATTTTGGCCGTGGATGTCGACCAACATGGCGGCAAGCTCTTTCATCTGCGCGGCGGTGACGGGTGTGCCGCATACGCGGCAGCTGCTTTTGCCGTCGGCGCTGATGCGCCGCTGCAAGATAAGCTCGCCGTCGGAGTCTATCTCATTTTCTTCAAGCCAAGAGTCGACAAAGGCGGAATCGGCGTCAAAAACGGCGGTAACCGTGCCGCGCTCCGCCCCACGGCGGACAAGCTCGCGGCTCACCCTTTCGCCGAGGACAGCGCCGATGGAGTCAATGATGATGGACTTACCGGCGCCGGTTTCGCCCGTGAGCACGTTCAAGCCGGATTTGAAGGAAATATCCGCTCGTTCTATAACAGCTATATTCTCAATGTGAAGTTCATTAAGCATACGCCATTCTCCGTATCTGTGGATTAAAACAGCTTTTCTATCTCGTGGAAAAGCCGATGCGCGGCGTCATTGTCGCGCATGGCGATGAAGGCGGTGTCGTCACCGGCTATAGTGCCGACGAGGCCGCTTATCTCCATGCCGTCAAGCGCGGAGCAGCAAATCGGCGCAAGTCCGGGGGGCGTTTTGATGACGATGAGATTTTGCGCAAGGTCATAAGACAGCACGCTCTTGCGGAAAACCGCGCGAAAACGCGGGTTATGGTCGTCCTTCTCCTGTACGCTGGGTGAAACATAGCGATATCCCCCGTTCGGCGCAAGCTCCTTGACAAGGCGCATATCCTTTATGTCGCGGGAAAGTGTGGCCTGGGTGGTGTTGATGCCGCGCTCTGCGAGCGCCTGCATTAGCTGCCCCTGTGTTTCGATATCCCGCTGAGATATTATTTCAAGGATAGCTCGCTGTCGTCCGTGCTTCATATCCGACCTCCTGTTAAGTCAGTTTTTCGTATGCAATATCATAAAAGCTTCTCTGCCCCATGTCGACCATGGCGGTGTGATAAACAGAGCGCTTGACTGTGACAATGTCATTGTTGGCAAGGTCGAAAACGGCGTTGCCGTCGACCGAAAGATACGCCCTGCGCCCATGCAGCTTCTCGGTTTTCACCTCGATGACGCGCGCGGGGTCGAGCACGAATGAGCGCGCGCCCATCACGTGCGCGCATATCGGCGTGATGATTATGTTCTCCGCGTTCGGCTCGACAATCGGCCCTCCGGCGGACATGGAATAGCCCGTTGAACCCGTGGGCGTGGCGAGAATGATGCCATCGCCGGAAAAGGCGGTCATCTTCGCGCCGTCGCACTTGGCCGTGAGCTTTATGCAGTCGCCATAACCGTGAATGACGGCATCATTAAGCGCGCAGTCGGTGTAAACCACCTCGCCGTTTCGACTGAGCGTGACGTCAAGCTTCATTCTGCGGCTGATGGGTCGGTCACCCTGCGCGGCCTTGACGATGAGTTCAAGCTCATCCGGCTCAAGCGTCGTCATGAAACCCTTTGTGCCCAAATTGACGCCCAAAATGGGAATTGTGCATTCGCGAAGCGTCCTCACGACGGACAAAAGCGTCCCGTCCCCACCGATGACTATGATGAGCGAGCACTCCCCCGCCGCGGCTGAAAGCTCACGCGTGGGAATGTCGGGCGGGATTATTCCCGGCTCATCGTCGGCAAAAACGGGGCAGATGACGGTTTCAAACCCCTCGGCGCGCAAAAGCGAAGCCGCCCTGCGCGTGAGCGCAAGGTCAATGTCGCGAAAGGGATTCGGGCAAAGTGCAATCATAAGCTCATCCTCGATTACAGGCGCGGTGAAGCCGCGCCGGGGTTACAGCGTTTCGTGCGACGCCGCCACAACCGCCGCCGCGTCAAGCTCAACAGGCGGCAAAACGGCGTTTTTCATGTGGCAGATATACTCAATATTCCCCTCAGGCCCTTTTATGGGCGAAAAGTCAAGGCCGACGGGCGTCAGGCCGATGCCGGGGGCAAAGTCCAATATGCCGCGCACAACCTCTTCGTGCACACGCACATCGCGCACAACGCCCTTTTTGCCGACCTCGTCGCGCCCGGCCTCAAACTGGGGCTTGATGAGGCAAATTATATCCGCGCCGTCTTTCAGCAGCGCTTTCACGGCGGGCAAAACAAGGCGAATGGAGATGAACGACACGTCCATCACGGCAAGGTCGAGCTTTTCGGGAATCTGCTCATCCGTGACATAGCGGAGATTTGTGCGCTCCAAGTTTATAACGCGCTCGTCGTTGCGAAGCTTCCAAGCAAGCTGGCCGTAACCGACGTCAACGGCGTAAACCTTCGCCGCGCCGTGCTGGAGCAGAACATCCGTGAACCCGCCAGTAGACGCGCCGCAGTCAATGCAATTTTTGCCCGCCGGGTCTACGGGAAAGACGCGCAGTGCCTTATCCAGCTTATATCCGCCGCGGCTGACGAAGGGCAGGGTCTCGCCCCGGATTTCGATGTTCACATCCGGCGCGACAGCCATGCCGGGCTTGTCCGCCCGCTGGCCGTTGACGAACACAACGCCGCTCATTATCGTCGTTTTCGCTCGTTCGCGGCTCTCCGTGAGGCCGAGGTCGAAAACGAGTTGATCCAACCTAAGCTTTTTCATCTCTGCGCCCCGCTTTGAACATCTCGCGCACGGCGCTTGCAATGCCCTGCGCGTCGAGCGAATAATCATGCCGAAGCTCGGCCACAGTGCCCTGCGGCACTATGCCCTCGCCGAGGTTAATGAGCTTTGAGGCGCGCACGGGAACATTTCTGTCGCCGCACAGCGCGAGGATTCTCTCCCCGATGCCGCCGAAAGCGCAGCACTCCTCCGGCACGACAAGGCGTCCTGTTTTGCGCACGGAGGCCAGCGTCGCGGCGAAGTTATTGGGCTTTATCATTCCGAGCTTGATTATATCGGCGCATATTCCGTCTTTCTCAAGCTCTCTCGCGGCGGCGATGACCTGATTGGTCATCACTCCGTAGCACACGATGGTCACGTCGCCGCCCTCGCGCAGCTTATACTCGCGCTCCAAGTGCGACTGGGTGTACTCCCCCTCGCCGCCGCGCGGATAGCGCACAGCCACAGGGCCGGTCTCGGTGAAAAGCGCGGCTTCGAGCATGTCGTGAAGCTCAGTGAAGCTCGCCGGGCACATCACCGTCATCCCCGGCACAGAGCAGAGAAATCCGACGTCGAAAACGCCGTGGTGAGTTTCGCCGTCATTGCCGACAAGCCCCGCGCGGTCAACCGCGAACACGGTGTGCAGCCGCTGGAGCGAAACGTCATGAATCAGCATGTCATAAGCACGCTGAAGAAAGCTGGAATAAACCGCGAAAACGGGCAGCGCCCCCTGCTTTGCCATGCCGGCGGCCATCGCCGCGGCATGCTCCTCGGCAATGCCGATGTCGACAAAGCGCTTGGGATAGGTCTTTGCATATTCAACCAGCCCCGTGCCGGAGGTCATCGCGGCGGTGATGGCGCATATACGCGCGTCGCGCGCGGCAAATTCGCACAGGTATTCGCCGAATTTATCCGAAAAACATGCGCCGCTGTCCTTGAATTCGCCGGTTACGGGGTCATAAGGGCCGACGCCGTGATATTTGTCCGGGTGCTCCTCGGCATAAGAACAGCCCTTCCCCTTTTTCGTCAGCACGTGGACGATGACAGGCTGCTCCATGTCCTTTGCAAGGCGAATGGCCGCCTCCAGCGCGCGGACATCGTGCCCGTCGACAGGCCCAAGGTATTCAAAGCCCATCTGGCTGAAGGTGTTGTCCGGCAGGATGCGGGACTTGAACCATTCTTTTATTTTGTGGTTGAAAGCATACAGCTTGGGGGATTTCTTAAACTCGGAGCGATACCAGCGCTTGAAGCTGACATAGCCGGGCTTATAGCGCATTGCGCCGAGCAGGCGCGACATGCCGCCGACGTTTTCGCTGATGGACATGTTGTTGTCATTCAAGATGATGACAATCGGCTCGCCGCAGGAGGCGGCGTCCTCCAAGCCCTCGTAGGCAAGGCCGCCGGTCATCGCGCCGTCGCCGATGACGGCGGCGACATCGTATTTCTCCCCAGTGAAGCGGCGCGCCCGCGCCATGCCCGTGGCAACGGACACCGACGTGGAGGCATGCCCCGTGATGAACGCGTCATCCGCGCTCTCATACGGCTTGGGAAAGCCGGAAAGCCCCCCATGCTGGCGCAGGGTGGCAAACGCGTCGCGGCGGCCTGTTATGAGCTTGTGTGTATAGCTTTGATGGCCGACGTCGAAGACGATTCTGTCCACCGTGGTGTCATACACTCTGTGCAGCGCGACCGTCAGTTCGACCGTGCCGAGATTGGACGCGAGATGCCCGCCGGTCTTGGAAACGCTGTTTATCAAAAACTCCCGAATCTCGCCGCAAAGAGCGTCAAGCTCTTCGCCGCCGAGTTTTTTTATGTCGGCAGAGGAGTTTATTCTCTCTAAAATACTCAAATCCTCACCCA
>CAZUSM010000013.1:0-25287 GCA_964623675.1 uncultured Oscillospiraceae bacterium | reverse complement strand
ACCTTTTGGACACCGCCGAGGGGCGCGCGAAGTTCTGCCGCCTCAATGACACCACCGTGTTCAGAAAGCCCGACCCGGAGTTCCCCGGCTATAAAATCTGGGTGTTCAACAATCAGGGTCAGGGATTGGTCATCAAAAAGCGCAGCCGCGTCGACCCCAAGCTCATGGAAAACGTGGAATATGACGCCGACGGCAACGAGCTCAGCCGCTCTTACGAGCCGGCGTGACGGCGTTTTTGACCCGTCTGCCAAGCAGACGGGTCTGACTATATTGATTGACAGAGGTCGGGCACATGAAAAGGGTACACATCGCCGCTTCAAGTGAATATGACGTCGTCATCGGCGCGGGGCTTTTCCGCGAGGCCGGGGCGCACTTCGCCGAGGCCGTCGGGCGCGGGGGGAGCGTGGCGATAATCGCGGGGCCGCAGGTTGCCGCGATATATGCCGAGGGCTTATCCGAGGCACTTCGCGGCGCGGGGTACGCGGTGCACGTGTTCACCTATCCCGGCGGAGAGGCGCGCAAAACCCTCGCCACTTATGAGGAGATACTGCGCTTTTTGTCCGAAAAGCGCATGACGCGCGCCGACACCGTGGCCGCCCTCGGCGGCGGGACGACGGGCGATGTCGCGGGCTTTGCCGCGGCGACGTATCAGCGCGGCATGAAGCTGGTGCAGCTGCCGACGACGATTCTTGCGGCGGTGGATTCCTCCGTCGGCGGCAAGACCGCCGTCAATCTCGACGCGGGCAAAAACCAAGTCGGCTGCTTTTATCAGCCGCGCCTTGTCCTCTGCGACACCAAAGCCTTCGTCACCCTGCCCGAACGCGAGCGCGTGAGCGGTATGGGCGAGGTCGTGAAATACGGCGTTTTGGGCGGGGAGGAGCTTTTCTCGCTTGTTGAAAACGCGGACTCCTCCACGGTCGATGAGGCGCTCATCGACCGATGTGTGGGGATAAAAAGCCGGTATGTCGCCGCCGACGAATTTGACACCGGCGCGCGCATGCTGCTCAACTTCGGCCACACCGTCGGCCACGCCATCGAAAAATGCAGCGCTTACGCCGTGCCGCACGGTCACGCCGTGGCGGCGGGCATGGCGATTATATCCCGCGCCGCCTCGGCGCGCGGGATTTGCGGCGCGACCCTGCCCGCGCGGCTTGCCGCCGCGCTTGATAAGCACGGCCTGCCCACAGGGACGGATATCCCCGCCGAGGCGCTATGCCGCGCGGCGCTGTCTGATAAAAAGCTCTCCGGCGGGCAGCTTCGGCTCATCGTGCCGGAGGAAATAGGGAAATGCCGCGTTGAGGAGATTGCGCCGGAGGCGCTTTCGGAGTGGCTGAAAGACGGAGGTGTGCCGTGCTGATTCTGCCCGGCGCGCGCCACGGCGCTGTCACGGCGCGCGCATCCAAATCCCATGTTCACCGCCTGCTCATTCTCGCCGCGCTTGGCGCGGGCGAGTGCTTTGTCGACCTTGAAAACGCATATTCGCGCGACACCGACGCCACCGCGCGCTGTCTCGCCGCGCTGGGCGCGGATATAATCCGCGAGGGCGGGGGCTACCGCATGCGGCCAATTTCCGCTGCGCCGCGCGGCGGCGTGACGCTCGACTGCGGCGAAAGCGGGGCGACGCTGCGCTTCATTCTGCCCCTGTGCGGCGCGCTGGGCGTCGAGACGAGAATCCTCACCCATGGCCGCCTCGGCGCGCGCCCCATCGCCGCGCTTGAAAACGCGCTGACGGCGCACGGAATGACGCTTCACCGCGCCGCAGATGGCGCGCTTTGCTGTACCGGGCGGCTCACGCCCGGTGATTACACGCTGGACGCGACTGTGTCCTCGCAGTTCGTCTCCGCGCTTTTGTTGGCCTTGCCCCGCCTCGGCGGGGAGAGCCGCCTCGCCGTCACGGGCGAGGATAATTCTGCCGGGTACATCGCGCTCACCGAGCGCGCCCTCGCCTCGGCGGGCATCGACTTTGAAAAACACGACCGAACATATATTATCCCCGGCAATCAGCGCGCGGCGCTGCCTCGCCGCGTCCGCGCCGAGGGCGACTGGTCGGGCGCGGCGGCGTTTTTGTGCATGGGCGCGCTGAGCGCGCAGGGCGTGGCCGTTTCGGGGCTTGATATGACTTCCGCCCAGCCGGATCGTGCCGTGGCTGCCCTGCTGCGCGGCTTCGGGGCGGAGGTTTCGGAGACGGCGGAGGGCGTTTTCGCGCGCGGCGGCGCGCGCCTTGTCGGCGCGGCCATCGACGCCGCGCCCGCGCCGGATCTCGTGCCGGTGCTCGCCGCGCTCGCGGCCTGTGCCGAGGGCGAGACGCGGATATATAACGCCGCGCGCCTGCGGCAAAAGGAATCCGACCGCCTCGCCGCGACGGCGCGGCTCATCAACGCCCTCGGCGGCACGGCGCGGGAGACGGCGGACGGGCTGATAATCCGCGGCGTCCCGCAGCTGCGCGGCGGCGCGGCCTGTGCCGCGCATGACCACCGCATCGCAATGGCGGCGGCGGTGTGCGCCTGCCAAAGCGCCGCCCCCATCGAGCTTGACGAGGGCGAATGCGTTGAAAAATCTTACGCCGACTTCTGGTCGGACTTTGACAGCCTGAAAACGGGAGGTGACGAGCGTGAGCCGCTATAAGGGTGAGCTTGGGCTTGAAATATTCGGCCAATCGCATGCCGAGTGCGTCGGCATGCACCTTGACGGCGTCCCCGCCGGGGTGAAAATCGACCTTGACGCGCTCCAAGCCTTTCTCAATCGCCGCGCCCCCGGCGGGGGCGGCGGCGCAACCGCCCGGCGCGAGCGGGACATTCCGCACTTCGTCTCCGGCCTTGCCGACGGTGTGACCGACGGCGGACGTATCACCGCCGTCATCGCCAATGAGGACGCGCGCCCGGCGGACTACGCCGCGCTGCGCCTCGTCCCCCGCCCCGGCCACGCGGATTACACCGCGTATATGAAATACGGCGAAATCGCCACCGGCGGCGGGCAGTTTTCCGGGCGCATGACCGCGCCTCTGTGCGTCGCGGGCGGGATATGCGCCCAGCTTTTGGCGCGCGAGGGCGTTGAGATAATCAGCCGCATTGCCGCCATTGCCGACATCGCCGACGAGGGCGCGCTGACGCGCCCCACGGCGAACAAACCCTTCCCCACCGTGTCCGACGCGCAGGGTGAAAAAATGCGCGCGGCCATCGCCTCGGCCAAGGCCGAGGGCGACAGCGTGGGCGGCGTCATCGAGTGCGCCGTTTTGAATGCGCCCGCCGGCCTCGGCGGCGCGCTGTTTGACGGGCTTGAGGGGCGCATTGCCGCGCTTGCGTTCGCCATTCCTGCGGTCAAGGGCGTGGAGTTCGGCGCTGGCTTTGCCGCGGCGAAAATGCGCGGCAGCGAAAATAACGACGCGTTTGCCGTCGAAAACGGCCGCGTCGTCACCGAGAGCAACAATTCCGGCGGCATACTCGGCGGGATAAGCGACGGCATGCCGATTGTGTTCCGCGTTGCCGTCAAGCCCACGCCGTCCATCGCCGCGCCGCAAAAATCCGTTGACCTCGCTACAATGCATGAAACCGAAATCTCCGTCACCGGGCGGCATGACGCGTGTATCGTGCCGCGCGCCGTGCCCTGCGTCGAGGCCGCGGCGGCCATCGCCGTTTATGGCGCGCTGCTTGCCTGTCGCCGCGAAGCGGCGACGGATGCGCCCGACCTTGCCGTGCTTCGGCAGCGGCTGGACGAGGCCGACCGCGCGCTTTTCGCCGCGTTTGAAGAGCGCATGGCGCTCTCCGGTAAAATCGGCGCATACAAGCGCGCGCATGACCTGCCCGTTTTGGACGCCGCGCGCGAGGGCGAAAAGAGCGCGCGCATTGCCGCCGCCGCGCCGGAGGGCTTGGGCGAATACTCCGCCCGGCTCTATGCCGAGCTTGCGCGGCTCAGCCGCGAGTATCAGGCCGCCGCGCCGGAGGACGAGCCATGAAAAAATTCGGACTTCTCGGCGGCAAGCTCGGCCACAGCTATTCCCCCGAAATTCACGCGCTTTTCGCCGATTATGATTACGCGCTTTATGAATGCCCCCCGGAGGGGCTTGAGGATTTCGTGCGCGGCGGCGCGCTTGACGGCTTCAACGTCACCATTCCGTACAAAATCGCCGTCATGCCTTTTTGCGACGCCCTGAGCGACACCGCGCGCGCCATCGGCAGCGTCAACACCGTCGTCCGCCGCCCCGACGGCACGATTTTCGGCGACAACACGGACGCCTTCGGCTTTGAAAGCCTTGTCCGCTCTGCCGTCGTCGACGTCGCGGGCAAGCGCGCCGTTGTGCTGGGCAGCGGGGGCGCGTCGCGCACGGTGTGCGCGGTGCTCGCGGCCATGGGCGCGCTCGACGTGCGCGTGCTCTCGCGCGGCGGCAAGGGCGCTTACGGCGACCTCGCGCCTTATGCCGACTGCCAAATCCTCGTCAACGCCACGCCCGTGGGCATGTTCCCCGATAACGGCGCTTCGGCGGTGTCGCTGAGCGCGTTTCCGCACTGTGAGGCCATTTTTGACCTTGTTTATAACCCCGCGCGAACCGCGCTCATGCTGCAAGCCGAGGCGCGCGGCATACCCTGCGCGGGTGGGCTGCACATGCTGGTGGCTCAGGCCAAGCGCAGTGCCGAGCTTTTCACCGGCTGCGCCATTGACGACGCCGAGATTGACCGCGTAACGGATATAATGGCGCACAAAATGCAAAATATCATCCTCATCGGCATGCCCGGCTGCGGCAAAACCACGCTTGGCCGCCTCGCGGCGGCGCGGCTGGGGCGGGAGTTTGTCGACTGCGACGAATATATTGAAGCCACCGTCGGCGCTGCCCCCGCCGAGATAATCACCGCGCGCGGTGAGGCCGCCTTTCGCGCCGTGGAGACCGAGGCGCTCGCCGCGCTCGGCAAGCGCTCCGGCCTCGTCATCGCGACCGGCGGCGGCGCCGTCACGCGCGGGGAGAATTACCCGCTTTTGCACCAAAACGGCGTGATAATCCACGTTGAGCGCGCGCTTGACGCCCTCGCCACCGATGGCCGCCCCCTCTCCAACGGCGGCAACCTCGCCGCGCTGTACGCCGCGCGCGCCCCGCTCTACGCCCGCTTTGCCGACTGCACCGTCGACAATAACGCCGCGCTTGACCGCGCCGTCGAGGCAATAACAAACACGGCGGATTATGTGCATTGACTCCGCTTTTCAAAGTTCCCGCATTATACAAAGAGACCCCTGCTTCAACGAAACAGCAGAGGTCTCTTCGTATACTTTATAGCAACGGCACCATGGCAAGCAACAAAAGCACAGAAAGGACAAGCATTGCCACATTGCACACGCTTGATGATTTCAAATCGAGATAAGAGCCGTACAACAGCGCCGCACTTGTTGCCGCAGTCGGGGTCAGGAAAGATATGTTTGCGACCATGCCTATCAAGACCGTGACAAGCGCAGGATTCCACGGAAATGTCCCGGCAGTGAAAGAATTCATGAAAAACGGCAGGAAAGCCGTGATTGACAACGCAATTGTGACGACATTGGATATCACGTTTGTCAACAGTGCCGTAATCAATATGCAGATTATCAGAAGCACCTGAGGCGACATTATCCCCGTCAACGGCGATACGAGCGCGGTCAGCCACGGCAGCACACCCAGCTCTTCACGCACGGGACAGCCGGAAAACAGCGAAATCGTACTTACGAAAAGGATCAACCCCCACGAAACATTCTTTGCCGCCATCTTCATTTGAAGAACCGGTTTCCCGTCGACCTGAATAAGAGCAAGCAGAAGCACCGGAATCCAGTAGCTGATGATTGTGTCCCATGTATTCAAATATGAAGAAATACTCGGAAGAAAGCTGCATGAGGGCAGAATCAGCAGCACAAAGCACAAAAGCACACCGGTCAATGCGCATTTTCCTTGCCTCGTTAAGGGCTTATTTTCAAGCTCTCTCCTGATTTCGCGCACGTTATAGCGCATAAAGGCTTCTTTGTCCGGCTTTATTCCGAAGCGGATGACGGCAAAGGCCGCAATAACAAGACAGATGTTTGCCGGAATGCTGACTCGCAGATACTCCGCCGCGCTCACGCTGCACCCGACACCCTCGGCATAGCTGAGCAGCAGTATCGGCATAACTTTGCCAAACGGAACAAGAAGCTCTGCCGGCGCAGAAAGCCAAAGAATGATGAACATATTTGCGCGGAACAGCCCGTCTTTCCGTCCGAGTCCGATTCGCTCAAGCCCTGCGCAGCACAGCGGAAGCAGAACGAATATTGCCATATAAGCGGAAGTGAGCAAGGTCAAAACGTATATGGCCAACACCACGCACATAAGATATACATACGGATGGCCGCTGATTAGGCGAATCGACAGTATCCATTTTGACACGTATTCCGCTACCCCGCTCTCCGCCAAAGCGTAGGTGAGGAGCATTGCCGCAATCACGATGGAGCTTACCCAGTTTCCGAAGGAATCCGCAAAAACCTCTTTCGGGGTCATAACCCCCGCCGCCCCCATAAGGATGAGAGCCAGAACGCACACCCAGTCCGTGTCCTTTTCCACACACAGCAAAACGATGGTTGACAATAGAATCGCAATAAAGCGAAGCCCCTTTTCAGTCAGTCCATTTGACAGCGGAATAAGCCAAAGTGTGAGAAAGCCGACCACTGCCGCAATAAGCAGATGAATATATTTTTGTTTGATGCCGCAATCTCTCATTTTCATCACCAAATGGTGCAAACGGCAGGATTAGAATATATCCTGCCATTTGCAAGATTTTTTATTTCTTGATTTTTTTCATAGGTGACATGACCAAAACAAGCATATAAAGCACAAATGCCACAAGGTCACTTATAAAGAACAGCCAGAAGCAGGAAAGCACTGTGCCGCCCCCGGCAAGAATTGCAGAGCATATCAGGGGAAAAATTGCCGAGCCGACCTGCACTGCCGCGACCAAATAAGAGCAAATATCAGCATAGCCCTTGTCACCGAACAGCTCAGAGGTCAGAATCGGAGCTGTCGTCTGCAAATTGGGGGCAGCCAAGGCGCACAAGGCCATTGCAAATATAATAAGCGCAGCGCCCTTTACCGCCATGCTGCCGCTAATTATGAAAATCAAAAGACCGACAGCCAAAGCAATGCACATATAGCTTATATAAATCTTGTTGCCGAGCTTGTTGGAGATAGTCCCGCCAAGGATCATCGCGATAGACGCAAACACATTAAACAATGCCGAATAGCTGGATGCGGTAACGGTATCCATGCCGTAAATATCCGAGCGGAGCAAGGTCGCAAGATATATTTTGAAGCCCATATACGCAATCACGCCGAAAGCGACGGCAATCCACGCCATATAGAAAACCGGCATGCGGATCGCTTCTTTGAGAGTGTAGCCTGTCTTTTCCACGCTTACAGGACTATCTTCCTTTTTCGTCTCTTTGTCAGCATCATCCTCCAGCAGGGGCTGCTGCCCGACCGCTTGGGGATCATTTTTGACAAGCAGCATATTCACAGCGCCGCAGAACAAAACGATGAAGCCGCCAAGCAGCTTCCACGAAGTGCGATAGCCGAATGCGTCAAGCATATAGCCACCGATAAACTGGAAAGTTGCAGTGCCGAAGCTGGCCGCGGCAAATATCACGCCGAGCACAGCTGCGCGGTTTTTGACAAACCAATTCGCAATGATGACGCTGGCCGCCGCCGTAGTGCCGAACGCCACGCCGAAGCCGCCGAACGCAGCACACAGATACGCACTGAGAAGAGTTGTCGCAGAACCGTACCAAACATAATGTATGCCAAGCAACACACTCGCGAGCATCAGCGACCAACGTGCGGACAGCTTTTTGATCACGGTGGGGGTGAGGAAAAGCGCAATCAGCGCACCGGAGATTCCGGCCCAAGTAAACACCACGCTGAACTGGCTGAGTTCCCAGCCGTTTTCGCCGACGATTGAAGGCATGAACACCGAGGTGGTGCCGCCGGAGCCCATGTGCACGAATAGGATTAAAAGCAAGCCAATCGCTACCGAGTAGCCTTTGAAATTTTTATTTAACGTCATTTTTAACGAAATCCTTTCATTTCTAGCTTTGGTTCAAAACTTGCAAAAAAAATTATGGGCGTGTATAATACATATCATCATTCACCGGATAAGATAATCATAAGAAGGGCAGATGAAAACCAACTGTGATCGAAGACAAACGCGTCATCAAGACAAAGGCACTGATTCGCAACGCCTATCTGCAAGCTATTAAAGAAGTCGGCATGAGAAAAGTTACCGTGGTGGATGTATGCGAGCGCGCGTTCATCAGTCGGCGTACTTTCTATTCTCATTATGAGACCATTGATTATCTTTTCTATGAGATCATGGATGATTGCTGCGCCTATATGAACCAGGGCGTTGCCTATCCGATCGTTTCTTTCCGCAAAAGCAGCGATTCCGATGACTCAGCAAGCCGAGAGGCGGCCTTGAAAACCATTAAAGATTTTTTGCAGGCCTCGGTCAACAATATGAGTGAGCTGAAAGCTTTTCTGCTCCACGATAATCCCGAGTTTGAACACCACTTGAAAATGCGGCTACGAAAAAGCCTTTTGCAAAGTGAAAATGCAAACTTTAAGCAAACCTTAGCTTATGAGATCATCTTATCAGAAAGATACGAGATCCTCAAGTACCTCATACTCTACCCGGATACTCCGTTGGACGAACTGTCCGAGTTCTTGCTGGAGCTGTGGAGTTCATACGTGCATGTCATGTTCCGAAGCGGTCTTGAAGCTTAATCGGTTATGATGACACTATTATACAATCAATTCTTTTTTTGATAGCCTCAGTTGCACAAAGAAGCTTGTGTAACTGAGTTTTTTTGCTCAGAGCTTTACAGAATCAGGCACTCGTTTGTCGCGCGCATCGTGATGTCGCTGCAATTTACGCCGCGCGGCTGGTTGAGGGCGAACATATAGCCCCACACCATCTCTTCCGTATTGAGGCTTATGTACTGGATATTGTCCGATTCGCCGTATTCGGGCGCCTCACCCGCGTTGAGCTTCATCTTGTTGCCGATCATGCGGTTTGTGTTTTTGCCGAAGATCCCGTCGGAATCCACGCGGCTGACGACCGTCTGGCCGAGCTGCGTATCGCCGACACCGGTGGGACGGATGATAGACACCTTGATCACGCCGGGATTCTCCACCATAAGGGTGTGCGCCATATAGCGAATGGCGACCTTCGTGGCGGCATAGACACCTGCGCCCGCTGTCGGGAAGTTGCCGTGCAAAGAAGAAACCGTCAGAAAATGGCCGTAGCCCTGAGACTGAAACTGATCATAGCATGCACAAATGCCGTAAAGATTGCCCTTGAGGTTGATGTCAATGCACTTTTCCCATTTCGGCAGAGCCTCGCCGTGGAAGGCAAATGTGGCGTTGGGCATAATGCCGGCATTTGCGAGAAATGCGTCCAGCTTCCCGTAGGTGTTTACGGCAGCTTCAACCATGCGCTTGCTCGTTTCATACTCGGCGACGTCACCAAGCACCGCGACGATATCGTTTTCCTTGCCCAGTGCAGCAGCTTCCTTCACCACTGCATCAAGCGCATCTTGCCGCCTGCCGTTGACGACTACCTTGCCGCCCATTTTCAAAATCTCGATTGCCACCTCTTTGCCGAAACCGGAGGTCGCCCCGGTGATTGCGTACACATTGCCTTGGATATAGTTTTTTGTGTACAGCTCGGAATAATGATCCTGCGTAGTCATGTGTGGATTCTCCTTTCAATTTCCTTGTAATGTTTTTTGCTGTGATTTGAACACGTTAAAATTATAACGCGTCGCATACTGTAATCAATTATCACTTCCCGGATTATGATGTTTAATTCTCAACCTCGCAAAAGCTGATAATTATTGCTCGCTTTCGCTTAAAATGTGTAATAATCGTCAATTTTCTCTCGTTGTATCAAGATAGCTTTGGGCATATTGACAATCGCCGAGATTGAATGGTAGGCTTTATCAAGCAACAGCCAATACAATTTCTGCGCAAGCGTGCAAAAACAAATCAAAAAGGAGAGCGCTCTATGTATCAAATACTTCAGCCGATTAAGCTCGGCAATATGACCGTAAAGAACCGCATTGCATTTCTCGGCATGAGCAAACATACCGACACGCCGGACAATTTCATCACAGATCGTACCATCGCGTGGTATGAGGCGGTTGCCAAGGGTGGCGCTGGAATGATTTTCACCGGTGCATGCTTGGTTTTCCCTGAATATCCGTCCAAGCTTCCTCTGATTCACGGGCTGTATGATGACAAATACATTCCCGGACTGAAAAAGCTCGCCGATGCCATACATAAGCATGGCGCGAAGCTTATGCTTCAGCCTTGGCATCCCGGCGCAAATGCAGCGCCTGCGGAAGGCATCAAGTCCTGTGCGGATTTCACCGTGGAAGAGATTCACGAAATACAAGATCGTTTTGTCGACGCAATTCTGCGCGCAAAACGCGCCGGTGCGGACGGCGTGGAATGGCACATGGCGCACAACTATTTGCCGGAGCAATTCGCCGTACCCGCGTTTAATAAGCGCACAGACGAATATGCAGCCGACACAATCGAAAATGCCGCGCGTTTTTCAAAGGAAATTATCGAAAAGGCCAGAAAAGTGTGCGGGTATGACTTCGCCATCACCGTGAAAATCAATGCGTACGACATGGGCATTGAGGGCGGCATGACCCCGGAGCGCTGCGCAGCACTTTGCGCCGAGCTTGAGCCGGCCGGCGTGGACATGTTCAGCGTCAGCGCCGGCGGCGGAATGACGTCGCCCTTGGGCATGAGCGCAGACGGGCATCAGCCCGAGGGGTGGAAAGTTCCCTTTGCAGAAGCCGTGAAGCAAAGAGTCAGCGTTCCCGTGATGGCGACCGGAAGCATCCGCCATTTGGATTATATGGAGCAGATTATTGCCGACGGTAAGTGCGATATGATCGGCATGGGGCGCGGTCTTGTGGCCGAGCCTGAATTTGTGAACAAGGTTGCCGAGGGCAGAGAAAAGGAACTTCGCCATTGCCTTTCGTGCATGAGCTGCTTTGCCGTTTTCACCGAGGACAGCGGCCACTGCTCAATGAATCCGATTGCCAGCCATGAGGATCAGGATAACACGATTGTTGAAAACGGCAACGGCAGAAAAGTCGTCATCGTCGGCGCAGGTCCTGCAGGCATCAATGCGGCCATCATTTTGGCAAAGAGAAATTTCAAGCCCGTTATTTATGATAAAAGCGCCTATATCGGCGGGTCTATCCGCTTCGCTTCCGCGCCTTACGGAAAGCACAAGCTGAAATGGGCTTTGGATTATTACCGTGCGCAGTTGGACTTGCTGAATATCGAAACACACCTTAACACCGAGCTCAGTGCCGCGGATATCAGGGCGATGAACCCTTATGCCGTTTTCATCGCCGACGGCAGCACCCCCATTTTCCCCGCCTCTATCCCCGGAATCACCGGAGCAAATGTTGTCCAGGCAAAGACCCTTCTCGAATGTGTTCCCCCCGAACGAGGCGAAGAAGTCGTCGTCATCGGCGGCGGCATGGTGGGGCTCGAAATTGCAACCACTTATAAGCATCTCGGAAACCCGGCCTCTGTTGTTGAAATGCAGCAAGCCGATGAAATGCCCAAGGTTCGCACTTACGTTTCCGCCTTAACGCACGCCAAAGAAGAAAACGTCAGTCTTTACTATGGGCACAAGCTGGAGGCCATCACCGAGCATGGCGTAATTGCCGTGAATAATGCGGGCGAAAAGATCGAGATTCCTGCAAGCAAGGTCGTGCTGTGCATGGGCTTCCGTCCGAACAGTGCTCTTTATGATGAACTGTCCGGAGAAATGGAGCGCGTTTACAAAATCGGAGATGCGAATGTCGTGGACAATATTGCGCGTGCCGCACGTGAAGGCTATGTTGCGGCTCTGCGTTTGGACGCCTGATCATCTGTTCCCTCCTCTTTTTTTCATATAGACTGAACTCCCGGTTCGGCCTCATGCCGAATCGGGAGTTTGATTCTGCGGCGGAGAATCCGCCGCGAATATAATCCCGCGCAGTATAATGCCGCCCGGCGTGGCCGGGCGGCTGATTTTCATTTGATAAGCTCGTTTTTGTCATTCTTCCGCCCCGGCGTCAATCGCGGCGTAGAGGGTGGGGTTCTCGCTTTTGTAAAAATACGTGTTGCCCAAAAGCCGGTCGCAGAACATGGCATACAGCCCCTCGTGCGGCGCATCGTCAATGCCCACCACGGTCGGTTCGAGCATTCTCTCGCCCATCAGCAGCCGCAGCGACACCCGCGCGCATGCGCCGGACGGCGTGCGGCACGCGTCAAATTCGCGCATGCTCACGCTGCCCGTCTCGTCGGGCTGGCATATCACGGCCTCCAGCGAGTTTGGGTATTCGCTCGACGCGAGGCGGTTGAGCATCACCTCCCCCGCGCAAAGCCGCAGCTCGTCCGAGCAGCGGTAGCTCCCGTATTCAAGATATATGTAGCGGGAGAGAAGGTACAGCTCGTCAAAGGACACGGGGATATAATCCGTGTCGTCGCGGTGGGATTCGTCGCGTTGGATTTGGGCGCGGTGGCCGGCGCGCACATCGCCCAGCACCGCCGCGCGCAGCATTGCGTCGAGATAATCCGGCTCAGGCTCCGGCAGGGGCATGGCGCAGGTGGTCAGCCCCAGCGCCGCCGCAAGCGCGGCAACAAGCACAATCAGCTTTTTCACGCTTTTCACCTCCGCCTCTACTATAACCCCGCGCGAGCGTGAAAACTGTCGGAACAAGGTGGGAAATATCCCACCCGCACAAACCCCGCCGCCGAACACACCCGGCAGCGGGGTTCAGTAAACTATTCGGCTCTTTTTCACCCCTCAAAGGGAGGAGTGATTGCCAAAATAAAAAGTCCATTATTGGAACTATTCGGCGTGTTACTACGTCTAAACGCCATCTAATCTTATACTAAAGGAGCTGAGTGCTGTGAAACGGGCGGGGGTTGGTTGGTTAGTTGCGGCTGCGGGTTTTCTTATACTTGCTCTTTGCTTTTCCGGATGTGGAAATGCGGGGGACGGGGAGAGTTATATTGCGGGTTCTCGTATTGTGGATTTTCGTGACTCGGATTCTCTTGCTGCCGGGGCTCCTGTCTCCGATTCCGGCTTGGGCGATTCTGCGGATGAACGGGCTTATTATTGGCAGAGCGAGGGGCGGAGCTTTTATCCCTTGGGGCTGAACGGGAGCATTTGCGGCTTGGCCGCAAATGGGGAGACGGTTTTCGTCTGCGGGGTTGAAAACGAGCGCCTCGCGCTTGCGGCGATGGATTATGAAATTGCCGAGGGGCAGTGCGTTTTCGGCGACGAGAGAGAAATAGAGCTGCCCGAACTTGCCGATGGTGCGCGGGCGGTGAGCTGAGCCGCGAGGACTTCGTGCCGCAGGTGCTCGCCGGGGCGGAGAGCCGGGGCGAGCTGCACGAAATTTGGGGCGGCTTCAACATCAGCACGTTCGCGGCCAAGGGTGCGCTGGCGGAAATGCCCGCACCGCTGAGGCTCGCCGATTGTCAGGCATATCTCGATTCAGCAGGCTATGATGAGCCGATGTTCGGCGACTGGATGACGAAGACCACGCTTTTGGCGTGGCTGACGCCGGAAATGCTGAAAGCCGCCGAGGGCGGCTATGACGTGGGCAATGACAACGTGCGCGCTCTGCTGGCGCTGTGCAAGGCGCGGCCGGACGAGCTTGACTATGACAGCCCGTACATCTCGCAGGTGCTCGAATACACGGATCTCCAGCCGGACTATTTGAACAACCTTGTCACGTCGGGCGCGGCGTTTCGCCTGTTCGACGGGGGTGACGGCGGCGAGAGCTACACGCTGCTCAACTGCGATTATCAAAGCGCGTATCTCATCCCCGAAACCTGCACGGACAAGGAAAACGCGTGGAGCTTTCTGCGTCTGCGGCTGACCGAGGCGCACCAGCTCAAGGACTTTGACCGACGGCGGGTGTGCTATCCGAGCAATGTGCACGCGCTCGCGCGCGTGCTGGAATCCTACAGCTCCGACGAGACTGAGGCCACCGTCCGCCACCTGATTGAAAGCGCGACACTGCGCACGGCGGAGTATGACACGGCCTCGGCGATATTCGCGCAGAGCGTCATGCCGTATCTCAACGGCGACGCCGACGCGAACACGGTTTTGAACATCGCACAGGGCAAGCTGAATATATTCGCCGCCGAGTGCGGCGACTGAGGCGCGCAAAATGCCCGGCATTCTGCGAAAGCAGAACGCCGGGCAACTGCATTCCGGGCAACATTTTAGCCCTCGTCAATCGTGATGCTCCAACGGTTTTCATAGCTTGCGCCGGGGGCGAGATGGACGAGGTCGGCACGGCGGGAGAAGTCCTCGCACACGCCGTGGCGGCCGGGGAGAGAGAGCCACGGCTCGATGCAGACGAAGGGCGCGTCGGTTTTGGGCTTGTGCCAAAAGCCGACGTAGGGCATGTCGGGATAGCTGACGGTGACGGAGCGGCGCGTCTTGGCCGAGACGAGGCTGACCTCGCGCGCGGCGTTTTTGAGGAAGATGGCGTCATCGTCGAAAAGCTCATGAGTGAGCGGGATGGTCTGCCCGTCTGAGAGAGGATAGGGCGTGTCAACGCCGGAGAGGAGCACGTCCTCGGCAAAGCCGATGCGCTCCGGTTCGCACGGGTGCGAAAAGCGTAGCGCGTAATCGGAAAACTCCGTGCCCTCATCAAGCGGAACGCGAAAACCCGGATGCCCGCCGAGGCCGAAGCTAAGCTCCCGGCCGTCGCGGTTTATCACGCGGTATGTAATATCCACCGTTGAGCCGCAAAGCGTGTATTCAACGGCAAATTCAAACGCGAAGGGATAGCTTTCGCGCGTGGCGGCATTGTCGCGCAGGGTGAGCGTGGCGCGGCTTTCCTCCCGCTCGGTCACGGCGAACTCGCTCACCGAGGCGAAGCCGTGAATCTTCATGGGGTATTTCACGCCGTCGACAGTGTGCATTTGATCCTTCATGCGCCCGACGAACGGGAACAGCACCGGCGCGCGGCCGCGCCAATAGCGCTCATCGCCGTTCCATAGATACTGCGCGCCGTCGGCACTTGCCAGCTCCGTCATCTGCGCGCCGAGGGTGTCCACCGTGAGGATTATGCGGTCATTTTTGATGGTGATAAGCATGTCAGTTTGCCTCCGGATACTCGTTGCAGAGCAGTCTGTAGGGCGGCTCGTCCTCCTCGATGGCGGGGAAGCGCCCGGCGGGCGGGTTGAAGCGGTTGTCGGCGTTGTCGTCATTGCACTGGCTGACCTCGCCCAAAAGCACTGCGCCCGTCCCCGGCTCGACGGAGAAGTCGTGATAAAGCCGCTGAGTGATATGTATGCTCTCGCCGGGGGTGAGGCGGATTTGCGTCCCCGCGGGGACGGTGAAGCGCCGCCCGTCGCAATTGACTGTCACATCGGAGTCATAGTCAATCGCCTCGTCGGGCAGGGAGTTATAAACGCGGATGAGCACGTTGCCGCCGCCGCGGTTGATGATGTCCTCGGTTTTGTACCAATGGAAGTGGTTGAGCGCGTACTGCCCCTCTTTCAGATACAGCAGCTTCTCCGCGTACACCTTGGGGTATTTGTCACTGAGGGCGCGGTTGCCGTTGCGGATGGTGATGAGCGAGAAGCCGACATGGTCAAAATCGCCGCTGCCGTAATCGGTGATGTCCCAGCCGAGCATGCACTCGCGCACCTCGTCATATTCGTGACCCAAATGCCGCCACTGCTCCGGCGTGAACGAGCAGAACGGCGGGAGATAGCATTTGTGCTCCCGGCAGGCCGCCTCCAGCTCGCGCAGGGCGCGGTTGATTTCGCTTCGCTTCATACTTGACTCCTTTTTATAATCTCGGCGCTGTCACCGTGTTTTTCAAGGCCATTATGGCATACAGCGCCGAGATTTTCAAGAGCGGGCGCGCTATTTGTCCCGGCTTTTGCACAAAAGCGCCACCGCCACGGCGAAGAACACCGCCGCAGTTATCCCGGCGGCGGAGGCGGTGAAGCCGCCGGTGAACGCGCCGATGAGGCCGGACTTTGCCACGGCCTCGCGCACGCCCTTGGCCAAGGTGTTGCCGAAGCCCGTCAGCGGCACACTCGCCCCTGCGCCCGCAAAGTCCACCAGCGGCTGATAAAGCCCCAGCGCGCCGAGCACGACGCCCGCCACGACATAGATTGTCAAAATCCGCGCGGGGGTGAGCTCGGTGCAGTCTATGAGCACCTGCCCGACGACGCACAGCAGCCCGCCCACGGCGAACGCCTTTATATAATCCATCACTTCGCCCATTTTCACCCCTCCGTTTCCAGTGCCACGGCGTGGCATATTCCGGGGATACTGTGCCCCTGCTGGGCGCTCGTCGTGCTCATGAGCGCGCCGGTTGCGGCAAAGAGCACCCGATGCCACACGCCCTTGCGCATGGCGGGCAGAATGTGCCCGCACAGCACGCTCGCACAGCACCCGCAGCCCGAACCCCCGGCGTGAACGTCCTGCGTGCGCAAGTCGTACATCAGCACGCCGCAGTCCATATACCGCGCGCCGAGCTCAACACCGTCGCGCGCGAAAAGCGCGGAGAGAATGTCATGCCCCAGTGCGCCGAGGTCGCCGGTGAAAATGGCGTCGTAATCCTCCGGGCAGCGCCCGGTGTCGGCAAAGTGCGCGCTGAGGGTTTCATAGGCCGCCGGCGCCATCGCCGCGCCCATGTTGTTCGCGTCGGTGATGCCCGCGTCGCATATTTTGCCGAGTGTGACATGCGTGACGGCGGGGGCGTCGTCATCGCGCTCGCCGCCCCCGGCGGCGAGAATCACCGCGCCTGCGCCCGTCACCGTCCACTGCGAGGTGGGCGTGCGCTGGCCGCCGTATTCCAGCGGGAAGCGGTATTGCCGCTCGGCCGTGCAAAAGTGCGAGCCGGTGGCGGCGCAGATATGCGCGCCATATCCGCCGTCGAGCAGCATCGCCGCGAGGGCAAGCCCCTCCGCCATGGTCGAGCACGCGCCGTATATCCCCAAATGCGGCGCGCCGGAGTCGGCGAGGGCAAAGGTAGAGCCGACGCACTGGTTGAGGAGATCCCCGGCGATGACGCCGTCGAGCGCGCCCGGCGCGACGGCGGCCTTGGCGCAGGCCAGGTCAAACGCCTGACGCAGCATGTGCGACTCCGCCGCCTCCCAGGTCTTTTCGCCGAAATACGAATCGGCGGAGATATAGTCAAAGCACGCCTTCAGCGGCCCTGCGCCCTCGCGTTTGCCCACCACCGCCGCCGACGCCGCCGCGCGCGGCCTCGACGGCAGCAAAACCGTCTGCGTCCCCAGCTTTTTCATCGCAATACCTCGCTTGATAGTTTAATGAGCTTAGTATTGCCGGAATTGAGAATAATATCAAACCCGCACCGAGGCAAATGCGCTCGGTGCGGGTTTTGCGTTTCTCCCCCACTATTTCACGGTCTTGGCGACCTCGTGGGCGATTTGGAAAAAGTCTTTGTAGCTGTCGCGCATGTCCTCGCGGCAGGCGAGGCCGTGGCGGATGTGGGTGTCAAAATCCAGCGGAATGGTGACGCAGCCGTAAAACAGCTTGCCGATGTCCTCGTCGGCGGTGTAAATGCCGCCCTTGCCGATGAGCTGGAGAATCTCATACTTGTCGTTTTTCGGCTCGACAAGCGGCACGTGCAGCGAGCACGACTCAATGTACATCAACAGATACCGGCTGAGCTTCAGGTTCTCCGTGGGCACGATGAGCGAGTATCCGTCCAAATCCTCCGGCTTCAAAAGCTTTTTCCGCGCGAGCGGGTGGTCGTCGGACATGACGCAATAGCTCGTCACCGTCGACAGCTCCTCCAGGTACACCCCCGGCGGGCACAGCCCGTCGGTTGCGAAGTGCTCGATGATGTCATAGCGATAATTGCGCAGCCCGTCCAGCCAGCCGCCGAAGTTCGTGTCCGTGACGAATTCCGGGGGCACGGCCTCCGGGAACGCGCGGACATAGCTGCTGCACACGGCCTCCATGAAGGTGGGCAGCTTGATGGAGTTCATCATGGGGATGCGTATGCTTTTTTCCGCCTTGCTGGCAAGGCGGCAGCGGGAAAGCGTCCGCGCATACAGCGCGGAAATCTCCTGCGCGCCGGAGAGAAACTCCCGCCCCGCGAGCGTGAGCGTCATGCCCTTTCGCGTGCGGGTGAAAAGCTTTGCCCCGACCTCCTCCTCCAGCAAATCCATCTGCTGCGCCAGCGCCTGCGGCGAGATGAAAAGCTCTTTCGCCGCGGCGGTTATGCTGCCGGATTGAATCACGGTCATGTAAGAATACAACCACTTGCTGTTCATGCAAAAGCCCTCCGATTATATCAGTATCAGGTTTTGACTTGACATGCGCGGTATATTAAACTGTTTTATTTTTAACGCTCCAATTGCTACAATAATAACAGACGAGAGAAAGGCTGTCAAGCCAACGTTATTGCTTTCCGCAAGCCCCTCAAGCGCGCCTGACCGCCTTTTGACCGACACAAAAAATATTTGATATCGGAGGAACACAAAAATGGCAGAAAAGAAAATGCAGGTCGATTCTCTTCATCATCAGATGACCACCGTCAAGGACATGGACGCGGCAATCCACCTCTATCAGGACGTTTTGGGCTTGGAGCTGACCTCCCGCCTCATCGTCCCCAACGACATTCTCCCCGATGACGTCGGCTCGAGCAAGGTCTTTTCCGACGGCATTGACCACATCTGGGAAATCGCCACTCTCGACAACTGGAAGGGCGCACCCATTGAGCTGTGCCACCCGATTTATCCCCCTGTCGAGGTCATGACTCCCAAAACCGACTACGGCTACACCGGCCACACCGAGCAGGGCTTCGCCGTTACCGACATTCACGGCTGGTATGACTGGATAGTCGAGAACGGCTATCGCACGCAGTCCCCCGTGTGGGAGGCCGCCCCCGGCTGCTACTCCTTCGCGTTCTACGATGTTGAGGGCAACGTCATTCAGCTTTATGAAGACCCGTCCCACCCCGCCATCCCCGCATGGACGAAGATGGACTTGCCCGTCAGCGACTTCCGCACCCCGGAGCAGAAGGAATGGGCCGAGAAGACCTACAAGGACTAATCACCCCTCATAAAGATACATAAAAGGAGATATCGCGATGAAAATTTTACGCTTTGACCACATGCACGTCTCCCCGGACAATTACGATGAATTCGTCGGCAACCTGCAAAAGCTCCTCGGGCACGATGTCGTGATGAACATGCCCATGCCCGATTACGGCATGGGCGTGGCCTACGAGCCGTTCCCCGTCGGCGTTGAGGCATTCAAGATAGTCGCCGAGCATAACGACAGCTATTCTTACAAAGCCGCCAGCACCGAAAAAGGCATATTCTCCATAGCTTTCAAGGTGGAAAATCTCGCCGAGGCCACCGCCGAGATGGAGGCCAAGGGCTGGAAGAAGCTTGAGGAGTACCCCAACGGCCCGATTCAGGAGGCACTTTTCGACACCAAGAAGGACTTCGGCTTCTACATGGAGCTCATCGAGTACCCCTTTGACACGATGTTCGACATGTTCGCCATGGCCAATCAGGGCTGATATACATCACAAACGACAAGGAGGATTTTGACTTATGTGGTTTATGAATGAAGAGCGCGAAATGCTGCAAAGCATGGCGCATGACTTTGCCGAAACCGAGGTTAAGCCCTTTATAAACGAGATGGAGGAGCACGGCACGTTCCCCCACGAGATAATGAAAAAGGCCGCCGAGTGCGGCATCACCGGGCTGATTCTGCCCGAAAGCTGTGAGGGCACGGGGCCGAGCTGGGTGGACTTCGGCATCTGCGTGGAGGAAATATCCAAGGAAAGCTGCGTCGTCGGCAACTGCCTTGCTTCCCAGTACGCCGGCACCAGCCTCTTGACCATGCTCGGCCGCCCCGACGTTGAAGAAAAGCTCTTAAAGCCCATCTGCCGCGGCGATTTCATCATGGCCACCTCCCAGTGCGAGCCGGCCGGCCAGACCCGCCTTGACGACCACAAGAGCCGCTTCGAGGTTGACCCCGAAACCAATGAGATTATCCTCAACGCCAGCAAGATATTCACCACCAACGCGGGCGAGGCCGAGTGGTATCTCGTGTGCGCGAAAGCCCCCGAAGGCATGGGCGGCAAGTTCGGCTACATTCTCGTCCACAAGGACACTCCGGGCGTCATCTGCGCGCATGTTGAGCACAAAATCGGCTGGAACGGCTCGTCCACCGGCTCGATGATTTACAACAACGTCCGCGTCCCGATGGAAAACCTCGTGCTCGTGATGGACATGGACGAGGAGACCACCTACTACGGCGGCGGCAACATCGGCGTGCTCGTCGCGCTCACCGCGATAGGCGGCGCAGAGGGCGTTCTCGCCAAGACCATTGAAAACGCCAAGAGCCGCATGCACGGCGACAAGAGCATTTGGGATTCTTATCAGGCCATGCGCCACACCATCGCCGAACTGTGGATGGACGTGGAGATGCTGCGCTGCGCGGTGTACACCATTCTCGAAAACATCGACAAGGGCGACCCCGATGCGCTCAATCAGGCGTGGGCAATCAAGTCCAAGGCCGCGAGAATGTTCGAGCATGTTGCCAGCGAGTGCATCGTCCTCAACGGCGGCAACGGCGTCATCCGTGAAAACGGCATCGAGCGCTACCTGCGCGACGCGAAGGTGTGCTCCATCGGCTGCTTTGCCCTGCCGCACATCACCGAGATGATCGCCAACCACCTTTGATCACGAGAGGAACACAATATGGCACTTAACATAGCGGTATGCCTCAAGGTTGCCCCCGACCCCGACCAATACAGCAAGATTAAGCTCGACCCCGTCACCAAGACGCTCGTGCGCGAGGGCATTGACTCCGTCATCAGCTCCACCGACCTGCACGCCTTGGAGCTTGCGCTGGTGCTGAAAAAGCAGTTCGGCGGCAAGGTCACGCTCATCTCCATGGGGCCGCCCTCGAATGAAAAGCAGTTGCGCGAGGGCTTGGGCTACGGCGCGGACGAGGCGGTTTTGCTCAGCGACAGAAAGCTCGGCGGCGCGGACGCGCTCGCCACGTCCTACACGCTTTTCAAGGGGCTTGAAAAGACCGGGCCTTATGACCTCGTCCTCCTCGGCAACATCAGCGACGACGGCTCGACCGCGCATGTCCCGTCTCAGCTGGGCGAATGGCTGGGCACGGCGCATTTGACCGACGTCATCGGCTTTGAGGCCGAGGGCGAGGCTTCCGCCCTCGTCACCAAGGACATCGAGGGCGCGGCGGCGACGTACAAGGTCACGTTCCCGGCGGTGCTGGGCGTGACGAAGCGCCTGAACACCGTGCGCCACCCGAACGTGCGCGACATATTCGCCGCGAAGAAAAAGCCGTTCACCGTGCTCACGGCGGACGACCTTGACGGACTTGATGAAAGCTGCATCGGCCTTGCCGGTTCGCCCACTCAGGCTGTCGGCTATCTCTCGGCCGACTTCCACCGCGAGTGCACCGAAATCGGCGGCAAGCCCGCCGAGGCCGCGGCAGAGCTGGCCAAGCTCATCAAGAACGTTTGCAAATAAGGAGGGTGTGAAAATGTCTAAGGAAATATGGATTTTTGCCGAAACCACCGACGGCGTTGTCGCCCCTTCGTTTTATGAGATTTTGTCCGAGGCGATGCGCGTTTACGCCGCGGCGGACAAGCCCAGCTTCGCCGCGCTCGTCCTCTCCGCCGACGGCAAGGCCGTCGACGAGCTGAAGGCAAGCGGCGTGGACAAGGTTGTCTCCGTGGAGAATGCCAAGCTCGCGGGCTATAACCCCGCCTACTTCACCGAGGCGTTCACCGCCGCCGTCAGAGAGCTGAACCCGGACGTCGTCCTCGTCGCGGCGAGCTCTGTCGGCTCTGAGCTTGCCCCCGGCGTCGCCGCGAGGCTGCGCACGGGCTTGGCCGCGCATTGCACCCAGCTCACCCTCGACGAGGGCGGCGAGCTGCACATGATTGCCCCCGCGTTCGGCGGAAACCTCATGGGCGAGTACATCATCCCCAATGCCCGTCCTGTCATGGCCTCGATAAAGCCGGGCGTGTTCGAGCGCGCCGCGCATGAGGCAAAGGCGGTCGAGGTCGTCTCCGTCGCCGCGCCCGTGCTCGACACGCTCAACGCCGGCATCGAGCTGGTTGAAATCAAGCAGAGTGAGACCACCGAGACCCCCGTGGACAAGGCCGAGTATCTCGTGTGCGCGGGCTTCGGCTGCGCGATGAGTGGCAATCTCGACAAGGCCAAAGAGCTTGCCAAACGCATCGGCGCCACCGTGTGCTACACCCGCCCGCTTGCCGACTTGGGGTACTATCCCAACGAAAAGGGCATGGTCGGCACCTCCGGCAAGACTGTCAAGCCCAAGCTGTATATCGGCTTCGGCGTCTCCGGCGCGGGGCAGCACGTCTGCGGCATGAAGGACAGCGGCCTCATCATCAACGTCAACAACGACCCGACCGCGCAGTCCTTCGACATCTCCAACTACAAGGTGGTTGCCGACTGCGGCGCGATACTCGACGAGCTGTTGAACATCATCTGATTCAATTTATTTATTATTAAAAGGAGAAATTATTATGGCACTTTCCGCTGACAGCAAAGTGAAAGACCTCGCGGCAAATCCCCAGGCATGTGAAATCTGCAAGAAGTACGGCATGGACCTGACCGACAAGCGCATCAAGATGGCCTTCGGCATCTCCGCCCGCGCCCTGCAACGCTTCCCCGCCACCGGCGTGAGCCTTGAGAATCTCGAAGCCATGGACGCCGAGCTCAAAGCCGCAAATCTGGAGTAAAACGAAGAAAGAAAAACCAAACAATACAGCAAGCGCGCCGCGGATAATCCGCGGCGCGTGGGTTTTGATATCCATATTGGATTTGCAGCTCATTTTCACCGCTCAAACGCGCTTTCGTAGTCGTACTCAACGTCATTGGGGGAATATATGCGCTCGTTTGCGGAGAGGGCGTAGGTGTTGTCGGGGCGGGGGATGAGGGTGACGCGGTGGGTGAAGGCGCAGTCTGTTGCGCGCTCGACGTACAGAGCATCCACCGTCAGGGTTATCGTCCCGTCGGGGTTTTGCTGCACGGCGGTGACCTCCGGAATGGGGACGCTGTCGTCTTTGTGCGCGGCGGTGACGTCGATGGGATAGGCCGAGTGCTCGGCATTATATATCGCCGCCGCAAGAAGCGCGCTGTCGTCTGCGGCAATGTATTTGGACACCAGCGACTCAAACTCCGCCTTGGGCACGAGGGAATATGACGTGCCCTCAAGCGCGGGGTAGGGGTTGTCGAAATAATACAAATACGCCCCGTGCTCGGCGCGCCACAGGGAGAGGAACGCGTCGTTGAGGCTCACGCCCGTCAAATCCCGCGCCGTCCACGAGCGGGTGAACAGCCGATTCGCGTTATACCCGATGGGGACGACGTATTTGTCATACGCCGCCACGGCCTCATCGCGTTTATCAAGGCGCAGCATCGTGGTGGGGACAATGTACCCGTCGTGCTTGCTGGGGGCGGTGTTGTCCGGAATATCGCAGGTATAGATGAGATAGCCCTTGTCGCTAATGCGAAAATCGGATAGGGCATAGTCCGAGGTGAAGGTGACGTCGCCCTCGGCGTCGCCGTCCGCGTCGCTGACGCGGACGCTTTTGCAGCGCCACGCGTCGGCGTGATAAAACGCCGTGTACACCACGCCGCCGTCGGCACACACGCGCACATAGCCCATGCCGGCGAGCTTGCCCTCGGCCATGGACGCGGCAAACGCGCGGAGCTTGTCGCCGTTGACAAAGCCGCATTTACCCGCCTCGTCCACGGCGGCGTAGCCCGCCGCGCCGAGCGCAGCGAGAACGCCGTCTATGTCCGCGCCCTGTGCCGCGCTTTCGCGGCTTATGCGCGCGGCGTCAAGCGCCGCGACTTCAACGGCGTCGGCGGTGGGGGCGCTGTCGTCCTCGCCGCCGCAGGCGGCGAGCGCGAAAACCGACACAAGGCACAGCACGGCGGCAAAAAGCCGCCGTGAAGTCGTCAAAAGTCTTTTCATGGTTTTTACTGCGCGGTCACGATGTTGAGGATAATCTCAACGGCGGTGTCCATGGCCTCGGCGGTGATGTGCTCATACGGGCCGTGGAAGGAATACCCGCCCGTGCCGAGGTTGGGGCAGGGCAGACCGCGGAAGGACAGCTGCGCCCCGTCCGTGCCGCCGCGAATGGGGACGCGCACAGGCGTCAGCCCCGCCTTTTCGATGGCGCGCTCGGCGCGCTCGACCACGTCCATGCGCGCGCTGAGCTTTTCGGCCATGTTGCGGTATTGCTCGGTGAGCGTGAGGGCGGCAGTGCCCGCGCCGTATTTTTCGTTTATCAGCTTTTCGATGTGGCGCAGGGTGTCGAGGCGCGCGGCGAAGTGCGCCGCGTCATGGTCGCGCACGATGTAATCAAGCTGTGCGCTCTCTACCGTGCCGTGCATTTCCAGCAGATGATAAAAGCCCTCGTAGCCCTCGGTGTTCGCGGGCGTCTCCCCGGCGGGGAGCATGGAGTTAATCTCCCCCGCCACGAGGCAGGCGTTTATCATGGTGTTCTTTGCGTCGCCGGGGTGGATGTTGAAGCCGTTTATCTCCCAGTGAGCACCGGCGGCGTTGAAGGTCTCGAAGTTGACCTCCTCCAGCTCGCCCCCGTCGACGGTGTACGCATAATCCGCGCCGAGGCGGCCGAGGTCGAGCAGCGCCGCGCCGTGGCCGACCTCCTCATCTGGCGTGAAGCACACGGCAATGCGCCCGTGGGGCAGGTTTTGGGCGATAATGCGCTCACACGCGGTGATGATTTCGGCCACGCCCGCCTTGTCATCCGCGCCGAGGACGGTGGTGCCGTCGGTGGTGATGAGGGTCTGACCGCGCAGCTTGTGAAGCTCCGGGAACTTGTCGGGCGTGAGGGTGCGGCCGCTCTCGCCAAGGGCGACAGCGCCGCCGTCATAGTTTTCAATCACCTGCGGGCGCACATTCTCCCCGGAGAAATCGGGGACGGTGTCAATGTGTGCAATGAGGCCGATGCTCGGCGCGCTCTCCAGCCCCGCGCTTGCGGGGAGGACGGCGTAAACATAGGCATGCTCATCGTGGCTCACCTCCGCCATGCCGAGCGCGGCGAGCTCATCGGCCAGGGCGCGGGCAAGGTCATGCTGGCGCGCGGTGGTGGGGGTGGTGTCGCTGTCCTCGGAGGAGGCGGTGTGGATTTTGACGTATTTCAAAAATCTTTCGTAGGCTTTCATTG
>CAZUSM010000012.1:0-26552 GCA_964623675.1 uncultured Oscillospiraceae bacterium | reverse complement strand
GCCTCCAGCACGGGGAAAATCTCCACGTCGCGGTTGTAGTTCACCGTGGTCTGGCCGTAGGCTTCGAGGTGGAACGGGTCAATCATGTTCACGTCGTCCAGGTCGGCTGTTGCGGCCTCGTATGCGAGGTTGACCGGGTGGTTCAGCGGCAGGTTCCACACCGGGAAGGTCTCAAACTTGGCATATCCCGCGTTGACGCCGCGCTTGTGCTCGTGGTAAAGCTGGCTGAGGCAGGTGGCCATTTTGCCGCTGCCGGGGCCGGGCGCGGTCACCACGACGAGCGAGCGCGAGGTCTCGATATAATCGTTCTTGCCGAAGCCGTCATCGGACACGATGAGAGAGACGTTCTGCGGATAATCGGGAATGATATAGTGGCGGTACACGCGAATGCCGAGGCTTTCAAGCCGCCGCTGGAACTGTTCGGCCACGGCCTGACCGCGAAAATGCGTCAGCACCACGCTGCCGAAATAAAGCCCGATGCCGCGAAACGCGTCGATGAGGCGCAGTGTGTCCTCGTCGTAGGTTATGCCGAGGTCGCCCCGGTGCTTGCTGCGCTCGATGTCGTCTGCGGATATCGCGATGACGATCTCCGCGTCGTCGCGCATTTCCATCAGCATGCGCACCTTGCTGTCCGGGTGGAAGCCCGGCAGCACGCGCGAGGCGTGGAAATCGTCAAAAAGCTTGCCGCCGAATTCGAGATACAGCTTGCCGCCGAAGGTGGCGATTCTGTCGCGAATGTACTGCGATTGAAGCTTCACATATTTGTCGTTGTCAAAGCCCAGCATACCGGTCATATCCGTAATCCCCCATAGTGTATTTTGAAAATCTACGGGATATTATTTTATCACAGCCCGCCGCCGAATACAAGCAAATCATTCTCAAAAAAAGCATAAATCCGACACCGCCGTCAAAGCGAAAAATCCGTCACAATGCAAGAATATACAAGAAAATAGAGCGTAAAACCCCAGCAACTTTTCGCGCCGGGGTGTATTATATAGCAACATCAAATGCGCCGTTAGCTCAGCTGGATAGAGCGTCTGGCTACGGACCAGAAGGTCAGGGGTTCGAATCCCTTACGGCGTGCCATGAAAAAGAGCCTTTGCCAATCGGCAAAGGCTCTTTTTCAACGAAATCCGTCCATGCGGACGGAATAAATCCATCTTCGATGGATGAAATCACTTCGTGATGAAATCCGCCTTGCGGCGGAAGTTGGACGGATTTCATTTCATCTGCGTCAGCAGATTTCATCCGGATTTATTCGGATTTCATCGTGCGCAGCACGATTTCATTGAATGCTGATGGACGATTTGATATAATTGCATTAAGAGGTGATTATAATGGCGGAAAACAAGCTCGCAGTCCTATCGACTGATTTTGCAATTCAGATACTTAAATTAACAGATGGCATAAAAGGGCACTATTCTTTGTCTAATCAGCTTGAACGAAGCGGAACAAGTATCGGCGCAAATATTCGCGAAGCAAATTACGCACACAGCAGACCCGATTTCATCGCAAAACTTCAAATTGCTTTGAAAGAATGCTATGAAACGGAGTATTGGCTTGAACTAATGTAGAAAGCCGAATTGGTTTCCTTTGAGACGGCCAAAGGCCTTTTACATGCTTGCGGAACAATCCGTCGTATGCTGATTGCATCAATTAATACTGCAAAAGAAAATATAAAGAGTTAAATGACCTTGGCGCACGGTGTAGTATCTGCGAAAGTATGTGATTCAACTTAACTTCACTTGTTCGCAAGCCCAAACTTCACCCCCACGCAAAAGGCAGACCGCGCCGTACGGCGCAGTCTGCCTTTTAATCTGCCTATTTAGTCACCCTTTTCACGGCCTTGCCGTGCCGCAGTATTCGCAGAATTTGCCGCTGTTTTGGGCGTTGCAGGCGGGGCAAATCCAGTCTGCGCTCACCGGCTGCACGGGCTGTGCGTACTGCGCGTCGGCGGCATAAGCGTTTTGCTGGGCGTATCCGCCCGGCGCGGCCGCCGCGCCGACACCGGCGCCAACCGTCAGCCCCTGAATCCGACGAATCTCCTCGCATACCTCCTGCGCCATGGTGTAATACTGCTGATACTCCGGATAGCTCATCGGGTCGAGAGTCGGCGCGCCGAAGCCGCTCATGAGCCGCCCGAAGCCGGTGTTCAGCCCCGCGCCCATGTTTTCGTATGGCTTTATCCAGATGTACCCGTCGCTCATGCTGAAGCTCATCTCGTCGAAATACGGGTGGTTGACCGAGATGACGACCTTGAAGTCGTAAGCGTAATCATATCTCGGCGGGTTGTAGCTGATTTTTTTGCCGTCCGGGCCGTCGCGCAGCACCTCGTTGTGCGTCTCGTCCACGTTCATGCGGCAGCCGGTCACGGCGGCGTAGTCAATGATGTCCGGGTTCGCCTCGGCCAAATTGCGCGCCTTCGTCACGGTCATCCAGCGATGCCCCTCGTCAAAAAGCACCTTCCAATCCTCGCCGATGGAGCGGCTGACGGAAAACTGCGCGGCCTTGCCTCGGTTTTCCTCGCGATAGGCGAGCTGCTGTTCAATCTCGACCACGGTGGAGTGCCGCCGTTCGTTAAACCACGGGGACAGCTTTTTTGCGCAGTTTTTGCAGAGGTTGCCGTCCTCCAGCTTGCGGTTGCCGAGAAGACCGATCTCTCCGCCGCAGACCGAGCACTGCTTTTTCTCGAAAAGATTTCCGAAAAGACCCATGTTGTTTCCTCCTTGATGAAATTATGTATTGTCAATAATATTGCTTTCTTGATAATGCGCGCTCTGCGCGAATTCGACCTCGTCGGCAAAGTCCGGGTTTTCCATGCCGCCGACGTCGGCAATGCTGTTTGTGACAAAGTGCGTGTACAGCACCAGCCCGCCGAAAACAAGCCCCACGCACAGCAAAATGACAAGCAAAATCCTGATAATTCGCATCATTCCTCCAAAACCCACCCGTCCATATTCTCACGCTTTGTGATTATTATACTATATCGCCCTTGCCTTAGCAATATAAAAGTTTATTCCGTGATGACGGAGAATTGCCGTATTAAGAGCGATATATTTTTTTCATACTTGACATTTGAATTAGTTGTAGTATCATCTATTTTTGTAATAGTTGATACCGCAACTAATTTTTGATTATACTTTTCAAAATTCCAACCACGGAGGGCGAGATGGACGTTACTGAGAGGAAAATCACCAAGATTGCGCGCGAGGTGAGCAAGTTCACTGTGCGCACTTTGCGCGCCGAGGGCGTGGGCGCGGGCGAGTTTGACGTGATTCACGCCATACGCAAAAACCCCGGCATTACGCAGGCCGGGGTGTGCCGCATAACCGGCCTTGACAAGGCCGCCGTCGCGCGCCAAACGGCCAGCTTGGAGGTCAAGGGCTATCTCCGCCGCGAGCAAAACCCCGATGACGCGCGCAGTCGGCGGCTTTACGCCACCGAAAAGGCCGAGACGCTGAAAAGCTCAAAGGCGCAGATAGAATCCACGTTTTACGAATGGCTTTTAGAGCCGCTCAATGCCGCCGACCGCGCGGAGCTTGCCCGCCTCATCGACATCATTTATCACCGCTGCAAAGCCGAGAGCAAGGCGGGCTTCACGCAAGTGAGCGCGCTGACAACAGGAGGGGATTTCAATGGAGAAAAAGAATAAACGCATGACGTCTGCCATGCTGTTCATCGTGCTTTTCGGCGTGGTCAGCATGTTTTCCGACATGACGCACGAGGGCGCGGCGAGCATACGCGGCGCGTATCTGTCGCTCCTCGGCGCGTCGGCGGCGACAATCGGCTTCGTCTCCGGCTTGGGTGAGCTCGTCGGCTACTCCATGCGCTATATTTTCGGCAAGTTCACCGACAAAACGAAAAAGTATTGGCCGATGACCATAATCGGCTATGTGCTGGACATCGTCGCCGTGCCCGCGCTTGCGCTCGTGGGCGAAAACGGCTGGGTCGCCGCGTGTGCCCTGCTCATCGTTCAGCGCATGGGCAAGGCGATAAAAAAGCCCGCGAAGGACACAATCATGTCCTTTGCGGCCTCGCAGGAGGGCATCGGCAAGAGCTTCGGCATTCAAGAGGTGCTTGACCAGTTCGGCGCGTTCCTCGGCCCGGTGCTGCTGTATGTGGTCATGCTGTTCAAAACCGAGGGCACGACGTTTGAAATTTACGCCTTTTGCTTTGCCGTGCTCGCGATTCCGGGCGCGGTGACGCTGCTGCTGCTCGCGCTCACGCGCCGCAAATTCCCCAATCCCGAACATTTTGAGCCCGAACCGAAGGAGTATGTCCCGTTCAAGATGAAAAAGGAGTTCGTGCTCTACATCGCGGGCATAAGCCTATTTGCGTTCGGCTTTGTCGACTATTCCATTATAATAATGCACGTTTCGTGCACTCAGTCCGCGCTTGCGGCGGGGCTGAGCGAGACGGGCGCGCTCGTCTCTACGGGGTCGCTCCCGCTTTTGTATGCGGGCGCGATGCTGGTTGACGCGGTCGCGGCGCTCGTTTTCGGCTTTATTTATGACAAAAAGGGCGTGGCCGCGCTCGTCGCGTCCACGCTCATCTCCGCGCCCTTTGCCGTGCTGGTGTTCATGGGCAACTCCGCCGTGTCGCTGCTTTGCGGCATCGCGCTGTGGGGCGTCGGCATGGGCGCGCAGGAATCCATCCTCAAGGCCGCCGTCACAAGCATGGTGCCCAAAACCGCCCGCGCCACGGGGTACGGGATTTTCGAGTGCTCATTCGGCGTGTTTTGGTTCTTGGGCAGCTGGCTGATGGGGCTTTTGTATGACGCGAACATGACCGTCATGGTCGCGGTGTCCGTCGCCGCGCAGCTCGCGGCGATTCCGTGCTATTTGCTCTCCGAGCGGCTTTCAAAGAAAAGCGTCACCCCTCCGGGATAAGCCACGGTCAGCTTGCCGCCGTCGAGGGCGTAATCAAGGCGCATTGAGCGCAAAATGATGCACCCGCCGTCAACGCGCACGCTCTCCGGCGCGTCGGAGAATATCCGCGCGCGCCCCTCGCCGCTTTGCTTGAGGTCGATGTACCACTCGGCGCACTCCGTGCCGTCGATGACGCCGCCGGAGTATTCCCGTCCGTTGTCGTCAAGCGCGATCAGGTCAAACTGCCCGACGGGCGCGGCGTTGCCGCCGCCCTCAATCTCGCGCGTCAGCGTGAGCGTCGCCCCGGTGGAAAAGGCGTTTTCCAGCGTCAGCGCGTCGCCCTCAAAGCCGCCGCGAAGCCGCGCCGCGCCGCATATCAGCGTCAACGCGCCGTAGTTGCACTTCCAAAGTCCGCCGCGCGCGTCGTCGCCGACGCTGACGCGGCAAGTGCCGTCCTCGTTCAGCTCCAGCGTCAGCTCGGCCAAGCCCGTGGGGTCTGCGGCAATGCCGTCGCTTGCCGCCGCGCACAGGGCGTACACCCCGGCGCGCTCTGCCGTCTCCGCCGTCGGGCGCATGGAAATATAGCCGTAAGCGCCCAAGAATATCGCCAGCGCCACCAGCCCCGTCAACGCGGACAGCGCAATCCGCCCGATGGGAACGGCACGCTTTTCCGCTGCGCCGACCGATTTTTCGCATTTTTCCGCCATTGAGAACCCTCCCAAAGACCTGTTGTTATCCCCCATCATAACACAAAACGCCGCGTGTGAAAAGGAAAACGCGTATCTCAACAAAAATCTGATAAATCGTTAAGAATTCACTAAGAAAATCTTTGCCATTTTGTGAACAATGTGATATACTCGCTATATATGTCAGAATAGGAGAGGATCAGATGGCGTCGTCGACCAAGGCCGCCTTCGCGTCGGCACTCAAGCAAACAATGGCTGTAAAGCCCATGAACAAAATCACGGTCAAGGATTTGGTGGAGCTTTGCGGCGTGAACCGTCAGACCTTTTATTATCATTTCAATGATGTTTATGATCTTTTGGAGTGGGTGTTTGAAGAGGACGCCAACCGCGTTTTGCCCAAGCAGATTGTGTATGATCACTGGCGGGAGGACGTTCTGGCCTTTTTCGAGTATCTTTATGAAAATCATACCTTCGCCTTGAACGTTTATAATTCCAGCAGCCGCCTTTATATGCTACGCTTCTTGCATGAGCGTTTGGAGGGCTGCATCCGGGGCTTCACAGAGATAGTCTGCGAGGGGTATAATATCGACCGCCAGGATTTTGAGTTCATCATCGCCTTTTACGCCAACGGTATAGTCGGCCTCATCTCCCGCTGGCTCGACGCCGGCATGCCCCCACCCACCCCCGCCAACAAAGACCGCTTTCTGATAATGTTAGAAAACAGCGTAGAAAACATGCTCTCCCGCTTCAGAAATAAATAATTATTACACACTTTTCACTCGCGCGGCAAAGTTTTTCCTTGCCGCGCGCATTTATTCTCTTTTTGTTCTTGAAAGAACGGGACAAATGGGATATAATATCTTGATAAAATTTGTGTTTGAGACTTCACTGCCGGCGGCTTGTGGCTGCTTGCGGCTTTGCGCGGAAAGGGGAGTGCGGCAATGGCGGAAGTGAAAACGAACGTGATGCGGCTGCTTGAACAAAAGAAAATCAAGTTCACGCCCCACGAGTACCCGCATGGCGATGACGCCGTTGACGGCGTCACGGTCGCGCGCCTGACCGGCGTTGCGGTCGAGCGGGTTTACAAAACCCTTGTCACACGCGGCGCGAGCAAGACGGTATACGTGTTCGTCATTCCCGTCGCGGCGGAGCTGGAGCTGAAAAAGGCGGCGAAGTCCGTGGGAGAGAAGTCCCTCGCCATGCTGCACGTCAGCGAGTTGACCGCCGTCACGGGCTATGTTCGCGGCGGCTGCTCGCCCATCGGCATGAAAAAGCAATTCAAAACCACCTATCACGAGGACATCCTCGCCCTCGACACGGTTTATGTCAGCGCCGGGAAAATCGGCAGCCAAATTGAACTTGCCCCGCAAGACCTCATCTCGCTCACGCGCGGACAAACCGCGGATATCATCATAAAGGACTAAAGCATGCAAGAGAGCATTTTCATCAAAGGCGCAAGAGAAAACAACCTCAAAAACATTGACCTCGAAATCCCGCGCGACAAGCTCGTCGTCGTCACGGGTCTTTCCGGCAGCGGCAAATCCTCCCTCGCGTTTGACACCATTTACGCCGAGGGTCAGCGCCGCTACGTTGAAAGCCTCAGCTCTTACGCGCGCATGTTCCTCGGCCAGATGGACAAGCCCGACGTTGATTACATCGACGGCCTTTCCCCCGCCATATCCATCGACCAGAAAACCACCTCGAAAAACCCGCGCTCCACAGTCGGCACGGTCACGGAGATTTATGACTATCTCCGCCTCCTTTGGGCGCGCGTCGGCATTCCCCATTGCCCCAAGTGCGGCAAGGAAATCCAGCGCCAAAGCATTGATCAAATCGTCGACCAAATCATGGCCTTGCCGGAGGGGACGCGCATTCAGCTCCTCGCGCCGGTCGTGCGCGCGCGCAAGGGCGAGCACGTCAAGGTGTTTGAAGACGCGAAAAAGTCTGGCTATGTCCGCGTCCGCGCCGACGGCATTGTCTATGACCTCTCCGAGGAAATCAAGCTCGAAAAGAACAAAAAGCATAATATTGACATCATCGTCGACCGCCTTGTCATTAAGCCGGAGCTGACCCGCCGCCTCACGGATTCGGCGGAAACCGCGCTGTCCCTCGCCGAGGGGCTGATGACGGTGGACATCGTCGGCGAGGAGCGGGAGCTGACCTTTTCGCAAAATTACGCCTGCCCCGACTGCGGCATCTCGATGGAAGAACTGACCCCGCGCCTATTCTCGTTCAACAACCCCCACGGCGCATGCCCCACCTGCACCGGCCTCGGCGTGCGGCTGCTGGTCGACCCAGCTCTCATCATGCCCAATGAAAATTTGAGCATCATGGAGGGCGGCATCAGCGCCAGCGGCTGGGGCAACGTAAAGGGCGACTCGATATCCCGCATGTACTTCGAGGCGCTTTCCAAACGCTATCATTTCAAGCTCACCGAGCCGATAAAGGACATTCCGCCTGACGCCAAGCATGCCATACTCTACGGCACTGACGGCGAGCCGCTTGTGCTGCACTATGAAAAGGCCGAGGGGTACGGCGTGATTAAGCGCGCCTTTGAGGGCATAGTGCCGAATCTCCAGCGCCGCTACGGCGAGACGCAAAGCCCCGCCATGCGCGCGGACATTGAAGAGTGCATGTCCGAAACGCCCTGCCCGGACTGCGGCGGGCGTCGGCTTCGTGCGTCAGCCCTCGCCGTCACCGTCGGCGGGCTGAACATCGCGCAGATGACCGAGCTGTCGGTCACGCGCGCGCTTGAATTCATGCAAACGCTCACGCTCAGCGAGAAAGAGAGCATGATCGCCGAGCGGATTGTAAAAGAAATATGCTCCCGCCTCGGTTTTCTGCGCGACGTGGGGCTTGGCTATCTGACGCTGTCCCGCTCGGCGGCGACGCTGTCCGGCGGCGAGAGCCAGCGCATCCGCCTCGCCACGCAAATCGGGTCGAGCCTGATGGGCGTGCTGTATATCCTCGATGAGCCGAGCATCGGCCTCCACCAGCGCGACAACGCCAAGCTGCTCAAAACGCTCAAACAGCTTCGAGATCTCGGCAACACCCTCATCGTCGTCGAGCACGATGAGGAGACCATGCGCGCGGCGGATTACGTCGTCGACATCGGCCCCGGCGCGGGCGTGAACGGCGGCCGCGTGGTGTGCGCGGGCAGTGTCGAGGATATCTGCGCCTGCCCGGACTCCGTCACGGGGCAATATCTCAGCGGGGCAAAGCGCATCCCCGTCCCAGCCAAGCGCCGCGCGGGCAGCGGAAAAAGCCTCGTCATTCGCGACGCGCGGGAGAATAACCTCAAGGGCATTGACGTTGAAATCCCCTTGGGCAAAATCGTCTGCGTTACGGGCGTGTCCGGCAGCGGCAAATCCTCCCTCATCAATGAGATACTATACAAAACTCTCGCCGCCGAGAAAAACCACGCCAAGCTCCGCCCCGGCAAGTGCGCCGGGATTGACGGGCTTGAATATGTCGACAAGGTCATCGCGCTCGACCAAAGCCCGATTGGCCGCTCGCCGCGCTCAAACCCCGCCACCTACACCGGCGTTTTCAACGACATTCGTGACCTTTTCGCCTCCACGCAGGACGCGAAGCTGCGCGGATACGGGCAAGGCCGCTTCTCGTTCAACGTCAAGGGCGGCCGGTGTGAGGCCTGCACCGGCGACGGACTCATTAAAATCGAAATGCACTTCTTGCCGGATGTTTACGTCCCGTGTGACGTCTGCGGCGGCAAGAGGTATAACCGCGAGACCCTAGAGGTCAAGTACAAGGGCAAAAGCATTGCCGACGTGCTGGACATGACGGTGGAGGAGGCATGCTCCTTCTTTGCCGCCCAGCCGAAAATACTCAACAAAATTCAAACGCTTTATGACGTCGGCTTGGGCTATGTCAAGCTCGGCCAGTCGAGCACTACGCTCTCCGGCGGCGAGGCGCAGCGCGTCAAGCTCGCCACCGAGCTTTCCAAGCGCTCCACCGGCAGCACCGTGTACGTCCTTGATGAGCCGACCACCGGCCTGCACATTGCCGACGTTCACCGCCTCATTGACATTCTCGACCGCTTTGCCGACGCGGGCAACACCGTCGTCGTCATCGAGCATAATCTCGACGTCATCAAGATTGCCGACCATATCATCGACCTCGGCCCTGAGGGCGGCGACGGCGGGGGAGAGCTTGTCTACTCCGGCTCGCCGGAGGGGTGCGCCGCGTGTGAGGCCAGCTTCACCGGCCAATTTCTCAAAACCGTGCTTTGATTTGATATTTTAACAGGACAGGAGGCGCAGCGCCGTGGAACAGGACATTGAGCTTGTCGAGCTTTCGGGCACGATAGACTCCGTCATATACAAAAACGAAGAAAACGGCTATACCGTTTTGCGTCTGCGCGACGGCGACGGCGAGAGCGTCACCGTGGTGGGCTGCTTCCCGTATGCCGCGCCCGGCGAATCCATGATTGCCAGCGGCACATGGGTCAACCACAGTGTCCACGGCCGCCAGTTCAAGGCCGAGTTTGCCCAGCGCCTTTTGCCCACCAGCGCCGCCGCGATTTATGATTATCTCGCGGGGGGCAGCGTCAAGGGCATCGGCCCTGCCACCGCCGCCCTGATTGTCGACAAATTCGGCGACAAAACGCTTGACGTTCTCGAATCCTCTCCCGAAAAGCTCGCCACCATAAAGGGCATAAGCCTTGAAAAGGCCAAGCGCATTTCCAAGGACTTTCGCCGTCAGGCGGGCTTGCGGCGCATTATGGAGTTCGTGTGCTCCTTCGGCATCCGCCCCATTCTCGCCATGCGCATGTATAAATTCTATGGTGACGAGGCGCTGGAGCTTTTGCGAGACAATCCTTACATACTCGCCACCTCGCACATCGGCGGCCGCTTTTCCGAGGCGGACGCGCTCGCCCTTGAAATGGGGCTTGACGGCGCGAGCCGCAACCGCATCAACGCCGCCGCGCTCTTCGAGCTGCGGCACAATCTCAACAACGGCCACTGCTTCATTCCGCGCGAAAAGCTCGCCGCCGTCACGGCGGAGCTTATCAATGTCGAGCTTGACGACGTGGACGACGGCATTGCCGAGCTTATCGAAACCGGCCAAATCGCCTACGAGGAGATTGCCGGGTGCAAGGCGTGCTATCTGCCGGAGATTTACGTGGCCGAGACGGACGCCGCCGAGCACCTTGCGCGCATGTGCCGCAACAAATTCAACGAACACGCGGATATCCCCGCCCTCATCGCGCGCATTGAGCGCCGCCAGGGCATAAAATACGCCCCCCTCCAGCAGCAGACCCTCACCCTCGCGCTGGAAAACCAGCTCGTCGTCATCACCGGCGGCCCCGGCACGGGCAAAACCACCTCCGTGCGCGCCATACTCGAAATGTTCCGCGACCTCGGCATCAAGACCCTGCTCACCGCGCCCACCGGGCGCGCGGCCAAGCGCATGAGCGAGCTGAGCGGGGAGGACGCCGTCACGGTGCACCGCCTCCTCGGCGCAAAATTCGCCGAGGACGGCGACCGCGTTGTCTTTTCCAAGGACGAAAACGACCGCCTCGACTGCGGTGCGGTTATCCTCGACGAGTGCTCGATGGTTGACATAACGCTTATAGACGCGCTTTTGCGCGCCATGCCGGACGATGCCCGCCTTGTCATGGTGGGTGACGCGGATCAGCTCCCGTCGGTCGGGCCGGGCAACGTGTTTTCCGCCGTCATCAGAAGCGGCGTTGTCCCCACGGTGAAGCTGACGGAGATTTTCCGCCAGGGCGACGGCAGCCGCATTGTCAGCAACGCCCATAAGATCAACCGCGGCGAGCACCCGCCGCTTGGCGACAACAAGGGCGACTTTTTCCGCCTCAAGCGCATGCAGGCGGCAAGCTCGGTTGAAACCATTGTCGAGCTGTGCGCCGTGCGCCTGCCGACCAAGATGAACATCCCCGCCGAGGATATTCAAGTCCTCTCGCCCACACGGCGCGGCGAAATGGGCACGAAAAACCTCAACCGCCAGCTTCAACAGCGCCTCAACCCGCCCGCTGAGGGCAAGCGCGAAAAGCTGTTCGGCGACGTCACCTTCCGCGAGGGAGACCGCGTCATGCAAATCAAGAATAACTATGACATTCTCTGGCGCGCCGAGGACAACAGCGCCGCCGGGAGCGGGATATATAATGGCGACATCGGGCATATAGTCTCCGTGGACACCGAAAGTGAAACCCTGTCCGTCAGCTTTGACGGCCGCATCGCGTCCTACGCGTTCGATTCGCTCTTGGAGCTTGAACACGCCTGGGCGATGACCGTGCACAAATCGCAGGGCAGCGAATACCGCGCCGTGATTCTCGCGCTGTCGGCCTCGTCGCCCATGCTGATGACGCGCGACGTGCTTTACACCGCTGTCACCCGCGCCCGCGAGCTTTTGATTCTCGTCGGGGACGATCAAACGGCCTATCAGATGATTGATAACTTCCGCCAGTCGCGCCGCTATACCGCGCTGCGTGTGCGCCTGCGTCAGCTTTGCGGCGTGGCATGAACGCAGCTTTCGAGGCGCTTCTCGACCTCGTTTACCCGCCGAAATGCCCCTTTTGCCGTGCGCTGTCCGACGGCAAGGCCGCCGTGTGCGCCCATTGTCTCGTCAACCTGCCGTACACGCCCGTCGGGGTCTTGCCCCGGCCGGGGCACTATGTCGACGAGTTTTACTCCGCGCTTTATTACAAAGGCCGTGTGCGCGAGTCGATATTGCGCTATAAGTTCGGCGGTGTGCGCGGCTATGCCGATTTTTATGCGCCGTTTCTGCGCCAATGCGCCGACGAAAACGAGCTTTATGCCGACGTCGTCACATGGGTGCCTCTCAGCGCGCGGCGGCTTCGCCGCCGTGGATATGATCAGGCGCGCCTGCTTGCCGAGGCTGTGAGCGATTATATGGGGCTGGACTGCGCCCGCCTTGTCAAAAAGCACCGGCACAACCCGCCCCAATCGGGCAAAAGCGGCATAGAAAAGCGGCGGGACAATGTACGCGGGGTGTACAGCCTTTCCGACGGCGTCAGCGTCGCGGGGAAGCGGATTTTGATAATCGACGATGTCGTCACCACCGGCTCGACGCTTGAAGAATGCGCCAAGGTACTCAAGCGCGCCGGAGCAAAGAAAATATTAGCATTGACGTTGGCCTGTACTATGGATTAAAATAAGGCCGAATAATAAGCAGAAATACGATTTAGGAGAAGCGGCATGAATTTGTTTGAAAGAGATATTGCGATTGACATGGGCACGTCCTCCACGCTCATTTTCGAGCAGGGCAAGGGCGTGGTCATGCGTGAGCCGACGGTCGTGGCCGTGGATAAATACTCCGGCAAGATTTTGAAGGTCGGCCAGGACGCGCAGAAAATGCTCGGCCGCACCCCGGCCAACATCGTGGCCATCCGCCCGCTCAGCGCCGGCGTCATCTCCGACTATGAGATCACCGCGCAAATGCTGCGTGAGCTCATCAGCCGCATCACGTCCTTCAGCCTTTTCAAGCCCTGCATTCTCGCCTGCGTCCCCAGCAGCATCAACGGCGTTGAAGAGCGCGCCGTCATCGACGCGTGCATCGAGGCCGGCGCGAGAAAGGTTTATCTTTTGGAAACCGCCGTCGCCACGGCGCTCGGCGCGGGCGTTGACATCTCCAAGCCCGACGGCCACATGGTCATCGACATCGGCGGCGGCACCACCGAGGTCGCGATTATCTCCGCCGGCGGCGTGGTGGAGTGCGAGTCCATCAAGGTCGCGGGCGGCAGCTTTGACGAGGCGATTGTCCGCTTCATTCGCGAAAAATACAATGTCCGCATCGGCCTGAGCGCCGCCGAGGAGCTCAAGCGCAGCATCGGCTGCATCATTCAGCGCCCCGACGTCGGCATTGAAGAGGTCAAGGGTCAAAACCTCAAAAACGGCCTGCCCAAGTCCGTTGAAATCAACTCCACCGAGCTGATTGAGGCCTTTGTCGAGCCGATGAACCGCATTTTGGACGCCGTTCACGCGGTGCTGGAGCGCACCCCGCCCCAGCTCGTCGGCGACTTGGACAAAAACGGCATCATCATGTCCGGCGGCGGCAGCCTCATTTACGGCATTGACCGCCTCATCGAGCGCAGCACCAACATTCGCACCGTCGTCGTCGATGACGCGGTTTCCTGCGCGGCCTACGGTTCGGGCAAGATGCTTTTGCACCTTGAGGACATGCAGGACGGCATGATGAACTTCTATCGCAAGAGACAGCTTCGCGGCTGATTTTATAAAAACGGGAGGGACTTATGAACATCAAAAATCTCTTCAAAAAATCCGAGAAAAAAGGCGAAAAAACACAAAGCTGTTCCGTTGTCGTCGTGGCGGCGGGTTCTGCGCAGCGCATGGGCGCGGATAAGCTCATGCTGGAGCTTGGGTGCATGCCCGTGCTTGCCCGCACCCTCCTCGTTTTTCAAAATTGCGACCTGGTCGATGAGATAATCGTCGTCACGCGCATGGATAAGGTCGAGGAGATTGCCACTCTTTGCAAAAAGTTCGGCATCACCAAGGCCGTCAAGGTCATTCGCGGCGGCAAAACGCGCATGGAGTCCGCCCTTGCGGGCGTATCCGAGGTCAAGGCGAACGCCTCGCTCATCGCCATTCATGACGGCGCGCGCCCCCTCGTCACCGAAGACGTTATCCGCCGCACGGTGGACGCGGCGGCCAAATACATGTCCGCCGTCCCTGTCATTTCCGTCACGGACACGCTCAAGGCCGTGGACGAAGACGGCTTTGTCGTCGGCGCGGTTGACCGCGCGAGCACCGTGCGCGTCCAGACGCCGCAGGTGTTCAATGCCGACCTTATAAAGGGCGCGCTCTCCAAGGCCGTCAGCGACGGCCTCACGCTCACGGACGATTGCTCCGCCGTTGAGATTATGGGCGTGAAAACGCGCACCGTCGAGGGCGATGAGGACAACATCAAGCTCACCGAGCCGCGCGACGTGCTCCTTGCCGAGCTTATTTTGAAAAACAGGGGTGATTACAGTGAGGATCGGACACGGCTATGATGTTCACCGCCTCGTTGAGGGGCGCAAGCTCATTCTCGGCGGCGTGGACATCCCCTTTGAAAAGGGGCTTTTGGGTCATTCCGACGCCGATGTGCTCACCCACGCGCTGATGGACGCGCTTCTCGGCGCGGCTGCCCTCGGCGATATCGGCAAGCTCTTCCCGGATAATGACGACGCCTTTTTGGGCGCGGACAGCGTTGAGCTTTTGCGCCGCGTGTGCGCCGTTTTGGCCGAGCACGGGTATAAAATCGGCAATGTCGATTGCACCGTCCTCGCCCAGCGGCCTAAGCTCGCCCCGCATATCCCCGCCATGCGCGAAAATCTCGCCGCTGCCATGGGCGTTGACGTCTCGCGCGTCAGCGTCAAGGCCACGACCGAGGAGCATTTGGGCTTCACCGGCGAAGGGCTTGGCATCGCCGCTCACGCCGTGGCGCTTTTGGAGGAATAACACCCCTCATCCCAACGGCATAAGATGGATTGCATCTGTGCCCTTATAATGAAATCCACACCCGCAGGACACGGCTTGCCGTCCTGCGGGTGCTTGCCTTTTCACGGGAATATAGTATGAGATGAGGTAAAAGCATGACACAGTATCTGATCATGTGCACGTCTCTCACCGGCGCACAGCGCTCGCAGAGACTGCTTGAAAATATCGGCATCGACGCCTCGGTCGTCAAAGCGCCGCAGGGCTTGAACACGCGTGGCTGCGGCTATGCCCTCAGCCTTTATCGCCGCGCGGATGAGGCCGTGGCGCGCCTTGCCGCCAAGGGCATGCTCACCGGCAAGGTCTTTCGGCGGGGCGAGAGGGGGGAGTATGTCGAGGTGCACTCATGATATATCTTGACTCCGCCGCCACCAGCCTCATTAAGCCCGCCTCGGTTGAGCGCGCCGTCGTCGGCGCGATGCGCCGCGCGGCCAGCCCCGGCCGCGGCGGCCATGCCCCCGCGATTTATGCCGCCGATGAGGTTTTCGCCTGCCGCGAGGCCGCCGCCGCGCTCTTTCACCTCGATGACCCCGCGCGCGTGGCGTTCACCATGAACGCCACCCACGCCCTGAATATTGCGATATCAACGCTTGTCAAGCCCGGCTCGCGCGTGGTGATAAGCGGGTTTGAGCACAATTCCGTCACGCGCCCGCTCGCCGCGCTCGGCGCTGATGTGCGCGTGGCGGCCACGCGGCTTTTTGACCCCGCCGAGGCGCTTGAAGGCTTTGAGGCGGCGCTTCAAGGCGCATCTTGCGCCGTGTGCACCCATGTTTCAAACGTCTTCGGCTATGTCCTGCCCGTTTATGACATCGCCGCCCTCTGCCGCGCGCGGGGTGTGCCGCTCATTGTGGATGCGTCGCAGTCGGCGGGGGTGCTTGAGCTTGACTGCGCCCGCCTCGGCGCAGCGTTTGTCGCCATGCCCGGCCACAAGGCGCTTCTCGGCCCGCAGGGCACGGGAATCCTGCTCTGCACCGGCGACATTGCACCCGCACCCATAATGCACGGCGGTTCGGGCTCTGACAGCATTGAGCAGCACATGCCCCTTTATCTCCCCGACCGCTTGGAAGCGGGCACGCACAACGTCCCCGGCATCGCCGGGCTGCGCGCGGGGCTTGAATTCGTCGCGAGCAAGGGCGTGGAAAACATCCGCTGCCGCGAGCACGAGCTTTTGTCGCTTTTAATTCGCGAGCTTTCCGACACTCCGGGCTTGGAGCTTTTTGCCGGTGATGAGTCCACGCAGTGTGGTGTCCTCTCCGTGCGCCATGGAAGCGTCAACTCCGAGGAGCTTGCCGCGCGGCTTGTCGGGCGCGGGGTGTGCACGCGCGCGGGGCTTCACTGCGCCCCGCGCGCCCATATCAGCGCCCACACGCTCGACACCGGGACGGTTCGCTTTTCCGTCTCGCCGTTTCTCACGGATGCCGAGATAAAATCCGCCGCGATTATTCTAAAACAAATTATAAACGACGATTAAATCTGTTGCCTTTTTCGCCGTTTTGGATTATAATAACACGATAAAAGAAAATGGCCATTTATATGCAAACGAACGGGGAAACCATCCATGGAAGTAATCGGCAGCGCATTGGAAAAAGCGACAAAATATCTCATGACCATCGGCATCGCCGATTTCATTGACATCATCATCGTCGCCTTTATCCTTTATAAATCAATATGGTTTGTCAGGAAAACCAACTCCCGCAACCTTGCCTTGGGGATTGTTTTCATCGTCGTGGCAGTGTGGCTTTCAAGCGAAGAGGTCTTGGGCTTGACGATGATCAACTACCTTTTGCGCAAGGCGGTTGAATTGGGGCTCATTGCGCTGCTGATTCTCTTCCAGCCGGAGCTTCGCCGTGTCCTTGAGCGCATGGGCAGCACCTTCTCCAGCGGCCGCGCGGCCAGCTCGACGGTGCTTGAAGAGGCCATCGAGCAAACAGTTCTGGCATGCAAGGACATGTCTGCCGCGCGCACGGGCGCGCTCATCATATTCGAGCGCGGCGTCGACCTCACCCACATCATGAGCACCGGCACCATCATCAACGCCTCGGTTTCGTCCGAGCTGTTGAAAAACATCTTTTTCAACAAAGCCCCGCTGCATGACGGCGCGCTCATCATTCGCGACGCGAAAATCGCCGCCGCCGGCTGCGTCTTGCCGCTCACACAGCTGACTAACCTCAGCAAAGAGCTCGGCATGCGCCACCGCGCGGGAATCGGCATGAGCGAAAATTCCGACGCCGTGGTCATCATCGTCTCGGAGGAAAGCGGCGCGGTGAGTGTCGCGATTGACGGCATGCTCAAGCGCCACCTCACGCCGGAGCGGCTCAACGAGCTTTTGCACGAAGAGCTTATAAAGCCCGAAGACGACAACGGCAGCGGCATACTTTACAACATCAAAAAACATATCGAGAACTTCATCAAAAATGAGTTCAAAGAGTTTAAGAATGAGGATCAGACACGATGAAAAAGCTTTATGACAGCCGCGCGTTTTGGATGGTCGTGTCTCTGCTCGCCTCGCTTGCGATGTGGGTGTATGTCACGAGCATGCAAACCACCGAATTCACCCAAACCTTTTACGGCGTTGAGGTTCAGCTTGTCGGCGAGGACACCCTGCGCGACACGCGCAACATGGTCATCACCGACCTTGACACCTCAACCGTCACCGTGCGCATAAAGGGCCCGCGCCGCGTCGTGGCGTCGCTCGATGCGTCCGATTTGAAGGCCTGCGTTGACGTCAGCAAGCTCTCCCGCTCGGCGTACACCACCCAGCAGTATTATATCTCCTATCCCGACGGCACTGACACCACCAACATCAACGACTCCTCCAAATCCCCCGGCACTATCAGCTTCATGGTCTCCCCGCTCAACACCAAAACCGTTCAGGTTCGCGGCAGCTTTGACGGCTCGCTCGCCGAGGGGTACACCGCCGAAACCCCGGTCTTTGAACCGGCCACCATCACCGTCTCCGGCGCGGATGCGAACTTGAAAGACGTGTCCTACGCATGGGTCACCTTCGGCAAGGACGAGGTTGACAGCACCTATAAGGTCGAAACGGGCTTCACGCTGATGAATGAGCGGGGCGAGGAATGCTCCACCGTGGGGCTGACCTGCTCTGAGGACGTCGTCACGGCGACGCTGCCTCTGCTGCTGGTCAAAGAAATCCCGCTGTCGGTTGACGTCATCGAGGGCGCGGGCGCGACCAAGGCCAACACCAAGATCAAGATTGAGCCGGATCGCCTCACTCTCGCGGGTGACTCCGCCGTCCTCTCCGGCATGAACAAGCTCGTTTTGGACACCATTGACCTCACCGAGTTTGAAAAGACCCTCAGCATGACCTACACCATCCCCATCGACAATGAGATGAACAACCTCACCGGCGTCACCGAGGCCAAGGTCACGGTCGAAATCGTCGGGCTTGAAACCAAGAGCTTCAAGGTAAAGAATATCTCCTGCACCAATGTCACCGAGGGCTACACCGCCGAGATTATTTCCGAGGGCATTGACGTCGTGATGCGCGGCGCGCCCGAACAGCTTGCCCAGCTCAAGGCCGAGAATATCCGCGCCGTCGCGGACTTGACGGATTATAACGAATCCGCCGGCCAGTTCATGCCCACTGTCAAAATCGTCGTTGACGGCTTCACCGATGTGGGCGCCGTCGGCCAAAACACCATTTCCATCGAGATAAAGAAAGGCTGAGTATAGTATATGACAAACGAGGGTATCGTCACCAAGCTCATGCCCCACGGCATGGCCGAGGTCGCCGTCACGCGCGCCACGGCCTGCGGCGGAAGCTGCGCCAGCTGTGAAGGCTGCATGTACGAGCGCGAGATGAAGGCCGTCGCCAAAAACCTTGTCGGCGCAAAGCCCGGCCAAAAGGTCACCATCGAAAGCCGCACCTCGGTCGTTTTCAACGCGGCCATGCTGGTTTATGTGATGCCGCTGGTGTTTTTCATCGCGGGCTATGCCATCGCCGCCGCCCTGGGCGCAAGCGAGGGCGTGTGCGTCGCGGTCAGCTTCGCCTTTCTCGCGGTGAGCGGGGCGCTGCTCGTCGTGACTCAGCGCCGCAAAAAGGACAAGACCATAGATTTCAATATTATCGAGATATGTGAGGGCGAGGACAATGATTAAAAGCATGACCGGTTACGGCTCTGCCAAGGGGCAGGCCGACGGCTTTGAGATTACGGTTGAGCTGAAAAGCGTCAACAACCGCTATTTGGACACCTCCGTGCGCATGCCGCGCAGCTTCATCTTTGCCGAGGACGCCGTCAAGTCCGTCGTCCAGTCGCACATCAGCCGCGGCAAGGTCGACGTCTTTGTCTCCATCGACACCTCCGAGGCCGATGACATGACCGTCAAGGTCAACAAGCCCCTCTTGAAGGGCTATATCGAGGCCATCAACTCCATTTCCGCCGAGTTTTCCCTCCAAAATGACCTCACCGCGCTCTCTGTCGCCCGTTTCCCCGACGTTTTGAGCGTCGAGCGCCGCGATGTCGATGCCGAGGCCATTTCCGCCGCAATTTGCGACGTGGCCGAGCGCGCCCTGTGCGACTTTGACGCGATGCGTCTGCGCGAGGGCGAAAAGCTGCGCGAGGACGTTCTCAACCGCCTGGGCACTATTGAATCATACGTCGCCGCCGTTGAAACCGAAGCCCCCAAAACCGCCGCCGAATACCGCGCCCGCCTTGAACAGCGCATGGCCGAGGTCTTGGGCACGGCCGGAATCGACGAAAGCCGCATTCTCGCCGAGGCCGCCATCTTTGCCGACCATATCGCCGTTGACGAGGAAACCGTCCGCCTGCGCAGTCACATCGCTCAGCTGAAAACCATGATCAACGGCTCGTCGCCCACCGGGCGCAAAATCGACTTTCTCATTCAGGAGTTCAACCGCGAGGCCAACACCATCGGCTCAAAGTGCCAAAACTCCGACATTGCTCACGTTGTCGTCGAACTCAAATCCGAAATCGAAAAAATCCGCGAGCAGATTCAGAACATAGAGTGAGGTGCACATGGAGCTTGTCAACATCGGCTTCGGCAACCTTATCTCCGCCGGGCGTCTGATCGCCGTTGTCAGCCCGGAATCCGCGCCCATCAAGCGCATGATTCAAGACGTGCGTGAGCGCGGCTTGCTCATTGACGCGTCCTTCGGGCGCAGCACCAAAGCCGTCCTTGTCATGGACAGCGGCAACGTCATACTCTCTGCACTCACGCCGGAGGCTCTGGCGCAGCGAATGCAGAGCGAGGATAAAAACGATGTCGAGGAGGATAAAGAGAAATGAGTGAAAAGGGAAATCTTATCGTAATCTCCGGCCCATCGGGCGCCGGAAAGGGGACGGTCGTTTTCAAGGCGATTGAGGGGCGCGACAATGTGTGCTTCTCCACCTCCGTCACCACGCGCAAGCCCCGTCCCGGCGAGGTCGACGGCAAGGAATATTTCTTTGTCGACCTTGACCGTTTCAGAGAAATGGTCGAAAATGACGAGCTTTTGGAGCACGCCGAGTACGTGGCCAACAGCTACGGCACGCCGAGGGCGTATGTCGAGGACAAGCTCAACTCCGGCCTTGACGTCATTTTGGAAATCGAGGTTCAGGGCGCGCGCCAAATCCACGAAAAAATGCCCGACGCCGTCAAAATTTTCATCACCCCTCCGTCCATGGCCGAGCTCAAGTGCCGTCTTGAAAGCCGCGGCACGGACACCGCCCGCGCCGTCGAGGCGCGCCTCATCCGCGCCCGACAGGAATATCGCGAGGCCGATTTTTACGATTATATAATCGTCAATGACGACGCCGACAAGGCCGCCGCCGAGCTTTCCGCCATCCTCACGGCGGAGCGTTGCCGCGCCAAGGGGCGCGAGGCGCTGCTCACAGACCCCGCATAAATCAAGTTTATAATTATTATTTCTAGATTGGAGAACGATTATCATGATGCTTTATCCCCCCGTGGCCGAGCTTGTCGACAAAATCGGCAGCCGTTACCAGCTTGTCAACCTCGTCGCCAGACGCGCGCGCAAAATTTCCTCCGACGCCGAGGAAAATCAAATCCCACTTGAAAAGAAGCCCGTTTCCTCCGCCATTGACGAGGTTTACACCGGCAAGCTTTCCATTAAGTGAAGATTCAAAGCAAGTAAGCGGAGTGTGCCCCCGCTTATTTGCCATATTTAGAGAGGGTGAGGACGCTGACGGACACCGTGGCGAAAATCGCGGTCTCAGCCGCGACATATTGGTTTGACCGGCCTTATGATTATCTCGTGCCGGAAGAGCTTTCGGCCGCTTGCGCCGTCGGAAAGCGCGTGTACGTCCCCTTTGGCAAGGGCAACCGCCGCAGTGAGGGCATAGTCCTCGCCGTGTCGCATCACAGCGATTATGAAAAGCTCAAGCCCATTCTCGCCGTCATTGACGATGAGCCTGTCCTCTCCGAGGACATGTTGAAGCTTGCTCTTTTCATGCGCGACCGCTTTTTCTGCACTGTTTATGACGCCATCAAGGCCATGCTCCCCGCAGGGCTGTGGCTCAAGGACGACGGGAAAAAGCGCGTCGGCGACAAAACCGTCGAAATGGCGCGCCTCGCCGTCGACTCGCAGGAGGGCGCGGCGCTTGCCGAGGCAAAGCGCCGTCGCGCGCCGCAGCAGGCCGCGATTTTGGACATGCTGTGCTCGTTCGAGGCGCTTGCCAGCGCCGACCTTTTGCGCCACGCGGGCGCAAAGCGCGCATCCCTCACGGCGCTTGTCAAGGCCGGTGCTGTCTCGCTCACCCGGCGCGAGGTTTACCGCCGCCCGGAGATGTACGTCGGCGAGCTTGAGCCCCTGCCCACGCTCAATGCCGCGCAAAGCGCGGCATACAACGGCCTTGCCGAGCTGTTGGACGAGGACAAGGCCAACGCCGCGCTTTTGCACGGCGTCACCGGCAGCGGCAAAACCAGCGTTTATATCCACCTCATAGCCCGCTGCCTCGCCGCCGGGCGCTCGGCCATTCTCCTCGTGCCCGAAATCGCCCTCACGCCGCAAATGCTCAAAACCTTTTCCTCTCACTTCGGCGATGAAATCGCCGTGCTGCACAGCAGCTTGTCCGTGGGGGAGAGGTATGATGAATTCAAGCGCGTGAAAAAGGGCGCGGCGCACGTCGTCATCGGCACGCGCAGTGCCGTCTTCGCCCCGGCTGAAAACCTCGGCCTCGTCATCATCGACGAAGAGCAGGAGGAAAGCTATAAATCCGAAAACACCCCGCGCTACAATGCCCGCGACGTGGCCAAATTCCGCTGTGTGCGCGCCAATGCGCTGCTTGTCATGGGCTCTGCCACGCCGGATATCGTCACGCGCTACAGCGCCGAGACAGGCAAGTATCAATACTTCCGCCTCGATTCGCGCTATAACGCCATGTGTCTGCCCGAAGTGCGCATTGTCGACATGAAAAAGGAGCTTCGGCGCGGCAACGGCGGCAACATCAGCTCATTCCTGCGCGACGAAATTCAAGAGAATATCTCGCGCGGCGAGCAGAGCATACTCTTTCTCAACCGCCGCGGAACAAACAAGCTCATCAGCTGCGGCGAGTGCGGCTATGTTTATAAATGCCCCCGGTGCAGCGTTTCGTTGACCTATCACAGCTCAAACGGACGCCTGATGTGCCATTATTGCGGCTATTCCCGGCGCATTGACGAGGCCTGCCCCGACTGCGGCGGCGCGCTCAATCACGTCGGCGCGGGCACTCAGGCCGTTGTTGAAGAGCTCAACGAGCTTTTCCCCGGCACGGAGATTTTGCGCATGGACACCGATTCCGTCGCCCCTGTCGGCTCGCACGAGCTGCTGTTTGAGCGCTTCCGGCGCGAAAGCATCCCCATCATGGTCGGCACGCAGATGGTCACAAAGGGCTTGAACTTTGAAAACGTCACCCTCGTCGGCGTCATATCCGCCGACCAAAGCCTTTACGCCGCCGATTACCGCGCCGGTGAGCGCACCTTCAGCCTTGTCACGCAGGTGGTCGGCCGCAGTGGTCGCGGCAGCAAGCCCGGCCGCGCCGTCATTCAAACCTTCACCCCGGAGAATGAAACCATCCTCCAGGCCGCGCGGCAGGATTATGAGGACTTTTACCGCTCTGAGCTGGAGCTTCGGCGCATTCACGCCCTGCCCCCGTTCACTCAGCTTTATTCCGTCACGGCCTCCGGCGCGGACGAGGCGCAGGTGGTTTTCACCTGCCGCTATATCCGCAGCTTTTTCGACACCATGCTCAAAGACCGCCCCGGCTTCACCGTTTTAGGGCCGACGCCGCTTGCGGTGGTCAAGGTCAACAACCGCTTCCGCTATCGCGTCAACCTCAATTGCGTCCAAAGCCGTGAAATCCGCGCCCTCATCGCCCGCATCGTCACCGAATGCAGCACCGACAAGCGCTTCAAGGGCGTCTCGATTTACGCCGACAACGACCCCAATGATTGAATAAATAACAGATTAGGAGATAAAAATGGCACTCAGACACATACTCACTCAAGAGCAGCCCACGCTTTATAAGAAAAGCCGCCCCGTCACCGATTTCAACGCCCGCCTTGCCCAGCTTTTGGACGACATGCGCCAAACGCTCGACTCCGCCGGCGGTGTCGGCCTTGCCGCCGTGCAGGTCGGCGTCCTCCGCCGCGCCGTGCTCGTCATCGAAACCAACGTCCCCGACGGCGAGGGTGAATACGTCATCGAGCTTGTCAACCCCGAAATCATCGAGGCCGAGGGCGAGCAGGACGGCGCCGAGGGCTGTTTGAGCGTTCCGGGGGAGTACGGCGTTGTCAAGCGCCCGGAGCGTGTGCGCGTGCGCGCGCAGGATAGAAACGGCGAGTGGTTTGAGGTTGAGGGCACTGGGCTGACCGCCCGTTGCTTCTGCCATGAAATAGACCATCTTGAAGGCATTGTTTTCACCTCCAAGGCCGAGCGCATGCTCGACCCGGACGAAATTGCCGCCGTTGAGGAGGACTAATGCGTATTGTTTTTATGGGCACGCCGGATTTTGCGGCGGCCTCGCTTGAAAAGCTTCTCGCCGAGGGCTTTGACGTCGTCGGCGTGTTCACCCAGCCGGATAAGCCCAAGGGGCGCGGCATGGAAATGGCATATTCTCCGGTCAAAGAACTTGCCCTCGCGCACTCTTTGCCCGTCTATCAGCCCGAAAAAATGCGCGACGGCACGGCGCTTGACGCCGTCAAGTCCCTCGCGCCGGATATCCTCGTGGTGGTGGCCTACGGGCGCATTCTGCCCGATGATATCCTCGCCGCGCCCAAGCTCGGCGCGATAAATGTCCACGGCTCGCTCCTGCCGAAGTACCGGGGCGCCGCGCCCATTCAGTGGGCGGTGCTCAACGGCGACGCCGTCACCGGTGTCACCACCATGTACCTCGCCAGCGAGATGGACACCGGCGACATCATTTACACCGCCGAAACAGAGATAGGCGAGCGCGAGACCTCCGGAGAGCTTTTTGACCGCCTGAAAATCATGGGCGCGGATCTCTTGGTCAAGACTCTGCGCGACATTGACGCGGGCACAGCGCCCCGCACGGCGCAAAACCACGCCGATGCCAGCTATGTCAAAATGCTGGATAAGTCCTATTCGCCCATCGACTGGGCAAAGCCCGCCCGCGCCGTGATGAAGTGGATTTATGGGCTTCAGCCCTGGCCTGTCGCCACGGCGGAAATCGACGGTACTACGTATAAGATTTTTGCCGCCGAGTATACGACCGCGCACACCGACAAAGCCCCCGGCAGCGTCATCGCCGCCGACAAGCGCGGTATCGAAATCGCCTGCGGCGGAGGGGAGACGCTCGTCATCACCGAGCTTCAAGCCCCCGGCAAAAAGCGCATGAGCGCGGCGGATTTTCTGCGCGGTCACAGCGTCAAGGTCACGGAGTGAGCCATGACGGCCAGAGAAGCAGCGCTTGACGCGCTTGAAAAATGCCGCCGCGACGGCGCGTGGTCGGGCGCGGCGATTGACGCGGTCATCAAAAAAGCGGGGCTTGACGCGCGCGAGAGCGCGCTCGCCGCGCGGCTTTGCCTCGGCGTCATGCAAAATGACACCCTGTGCGATTATTATATTGACGCCTTTTGCACTCAAAAGAGTGCAAAGCTTGAGCCGAAGCTGCGCGACATTCTCCGCCTCGGCGTCTATCAGCTCACCATGCTCGACAAAATCCCGCCCCGCGCCGCCGTCAATGAGACCGTGGCCTTGTGCCGCTATGCGCACCTGTCGCGCGCCACGGGGCTGGTCAACGCGGTTTTGCGCCGCATCGGCGACGCGCGCGACAATTTGCCCGCAATAAAAAATCCGGGAACGGCGGAACATTTGTCCGTCAAATTCAGTCATCCCTTATGGCTCGTAACGCGCCTTGTCGACGAGCGCGGGTATGACTTCACCGAGGCATTTTTGCGCGAGTGCAACACGCCCCCTGCGCTTGATATTCAGGTCAACACCCTGAAAATCGGCGTTGCGGAGTATTGCCGCATGCTCGATGAGGCTGACATTGCCTATAAGCTCCGCGATTTCCCCGCCGGGTCAATTGAGCTTGGCGGCGGCGCGGTCACGGCCCTGCCGGGCTTTGAGGAAGGGCTATTTTACGTGCAGGATCGCGCCGCGCGCCTCGCGGTTGAAATCGCCGCGCCTGAGCGCGGCATGCAGGTGCTCGACGCGTGCTCCGCCCCCGGCGGCAAGGCGTTTTCCGCCGCCGTGCGCATGCAAAATGCGGGCAGCATCCTCGCCTGTGATATCCACGAGAAAAAGCTCGCGCTCATCAATCGCGGCGCGGAGCGCCTCGGCATTGACATCATCACCACCCGCACGCGTGACGCGCGCGAGCACGACGCGGCCTTGGCCTCGGCTTTTGACCTTGTCATTGCCGACGTGCCCTGCTCCGGCATCGGCGTCATCCGCAAAAAGCCGGAAATCCGCCGCAAGCGCGCCGAGGAGCTTGCAAATCTCCCCGCGATTCAGCTTGATATACTCAAATCCCTTGCCGACGCCGTCAAGCCCGGCGGCGCGCTGCTGTATTCCACGTGCACCGTCCTCCGCGCTGAAAATGAGGCCGTCGTCGCCGCGTTTTTGCAAAGCCGCGATGATTTTCGCCTTGAACCGTTCAAGCTCGGTGAGGAGCTTGTCGAAAGCGGCATGCGCACATTTTGGCCGAACACCGACGGCACTGACGGATTTTTCGCCGCAAGGCTGAAAAGGAAAGAATAATGGGAAAAGATATTTTGTCCCTGCTCCCGCAGGAAATTGAGCAGCAGCTCGCCGCCCTCGGCGAGCCGAAGTACAGGGCGAAGCAGGTTTTCGAGTGGCTTTCGCGCGGTGTGCGCGACTTTGACGCCATGACCAACCTGCCCAAGCCCCTCAAAGAAAAGCTCAAAGCCGAATATGATTTATACGCCCCCAAGGTGCTCTCCAAGCAGGTCTCTCAGCTTGACGGCACAATCAAATACCTCTGGGAGCTTGCCGACGGCAACGCGGTCGAAACCGTCGTCATGAGCTATAAGCACGGCAACACCGTGTGCGTTTC
>CAZUSM010000011.1:0-27267 GCA_964623675.1 uncultured Oscillospiraceae bacterium | reverse complement strand
GCCTGATGCACGGCGTTGGAGGTCGTGTAGCGGTCCGCGATCAGCAGCCCGCCCGACTCGTAGTAGCCACCCCAATCCTGCTTGTAGGAGGCGTAGCGGTCCACAGCGTAAAAGCTTGACGCCGCGTAGGCGTTCACATCATCGGGATGCGCACCGAACGCGCCGGAGAGATAGAGCTCCACGAGCGCCGCCGACTTTTCACCGTAGCGCGGGAAGTCGAGCTTGCGGCAATCCGTTCCCTCGCGCAGCAGACGCTCGAAGAGAAGGCGCGACTGCGTGGCCTTGCCCGAGCCGTCCGTCCCCTCAAAAACGATCAGTTTTCCCTGCTTCATTTTCCTCTCTCCCCCGCTACATGGACCAGAAAGAGCGGCAGCTTCATCATGCGCCCGATGCGGGACGGGTTCTTGATGAGGCGGTACAGCCACTCCAGATTGTGCTTGCAGTAAAATTCCGGTGCCCGCTTCGCAACGCCCGCGAACACATCGAGCGAGCCACCAAGCCCGAGCAGCAGCCGCGCGCCGGTCGACGCGCCGTACTGCGCCATCCACTTTTCCTGTTTCGGCGCGCCAAGACACACGAGCGCCAGCTCCGCACCGGAGGCTTTGATCTCCGCGGCGATGGCTTCGGACTCCGCGTCCGCAAAGTAGCCGTCGCGCGTTCCCGCGATCACGAGCCCTTCAAACTTCGCGCAGAGGTTTTTCGCCGCCTGCTCCGCGACACCGGGCTTCGCGCCGAAGAGGAAGACCTTTTTCCCCGTCTTCGCGCAATGCTCGAGCATCGCCGTGCCGAATTCGATCCCCGGCACGCGGCCGCGCAGCGGCGTTTTCAGAAGCTTCGCCCCGTAGACCACGCCAATGCCGTCCGGCAGGACAAGATCCGCGCCGTTCACCGCCGCCATCGCCGCCGCGTCCGCGCGGCAGGCCTCCACGATCTCGGGATTGGGCGTCACGACATAGTGCGCGCCCGACTCCTCGAGCAGCGCGCAGCCGCGCTCCACCGCCTCTGCCATCGTTACATTGTCAAAGCCTACGCCAAGAACATCGACTCGCATCGTTTCGCCTCATTTACCTGAAAATGGTATCGCTGTAGTATATCATATTTTCCGCGCCGCACGCAACATAAATCCAAAAAACTTCACAAATTGTCCAAAAAGGACCAGCTTTCCTCCCGCCGCGTCATAGCTCGCTGAGCGCGACCGGCGTGCCGACCGCGCGGGCAAGGGAATAGATCTTTGCAACATCTTCGATGTACTCGGCGTTGAGATACGCCTCAGCAAGATCTGCGCCGACCGCGATCACACCGTGGTTGGCAAGGGTGCAGCCTTTACGCCCCTCCAGCACCGGCAGCGCATTCAGACCGACCTCTTTCGTCCCCGGCGTCGCGTATTCCGCGCAGCGGATATCGCCGCCGAGGAACACATGGGCCTCGATGAGCACGGCGGGAATGGTCTGGTGGTTCACGGCGAACGCCGTCGCGTAGGGCGAGTGCGTGTGGAACACCGCGCTCACCTCGCCGCAGCCCTCATAGACCGCCGCGTGCATCTGCCACTCGCTCGAGGGACGGAGCGCGCCCTCGACGATCGTGCCATCGAGCCGCATTACGACGATATCCTCCGCGCGCAGCACATCGTAACGCACCGAGGTCGGCGTGATGAGCATGAGCCCCTCCTCGCGCAGATAGCAGCTCATATTGCCGCTCGTGCCGGAAAAAAGTCCCTCGTGGAAGGCGTTGAGCGAGCGGTCAACGATCTCCTGCCGGAGTTCTGATATGGTTTTCATCGCGCCCTCCTTACACCACAAGGTTGTACTCATCGATCTCGCCGTCGGTAAAATAGCGGTTCAGATCGTAGGGCGAGTAGATGCCGAGGTCGGTCACGACGCCGGAAACGAGGTGCGGCGGCGTGATGTCGAAGGCGGGATAATAGCCCTTGACGCCCTCGGCGGCAGTGCGCACGCCCATCGCCTGAAGCGTGAAGTTCGGGTCGCGCATCTCGATGTGAATGGTGTCTATGGTCGGATGGCCCTGATCGGGCGCGCCGGTCACAAAGTACGGAATGCCCATGTACTTCGCAACGATGGCGTTCTGGAAGGTGCCGACCTTGTTGACCACATGGCCGTCGCAGCAGATGGCATCGGCGGCGGTGGTAAAGACATCGACCTTCTCCTTCTGCATCACAAAGGCGGGCATATTGTCGGAAATGACGGTGACATCAAAGCCCATGTCGCGGCAGACGGTCGCAGTCAGGCGCGCGCCCTGGAAGTACGGGCGCGTCTCAGGACAGAAGAGGCGGATCTGCTTGCCGCGCTCACTGCACTCGCGCAGCATCATGCCAACGATAGTCTCGGCGAAGCAGTGCGTCATGACCGTTCCGTTCTCGGGGAACAGATCCACAAGATATTTGCCGATAGTCGCCATGCGGCCGTAGCGAACATTGTTGAGCTCGATGGTTTTACTTTTGATCGCCTCCGCCGCATTTTCTCCCGCGGCGAGGGCGCGCTCCGCCTCCGCAAGGCACAGGTCGCAGAGGAGCGCCATGCGCTTGACGGTCGTCGGACGCGCATGGGAGATGGTATAGGCGGCTTTTCGCAGATAGTCCATCTGCTCCGCCGCGCTCTTGTCGCGGCACTCGTAGGCCGCGAGCGCCATGCCCATCGGGACGGCGGTGTAGGGTCCCGCGCTCTGCGTGACCATGTCGGTGATGGCCTGCGCGACCTCAGTATGGCTACGGCAGGTGACGAATTCGACCTTCGCGGGATAGACGCGGCGGTCAAGGATATTTACTTTACCGTCCTCATACCATGCGATATTTTCATATTGCAGCATGAATGCAAGATCGTGGTCTGCTCTCATTTTTCTTCTCCTTATTTGTAAAGACGCGCCACGGCCGCGCGCGCCTCATAGAGCACCTTTTCGCGGTCGAGCGTCTTATATTCGCCGTTTTCGTAGAGGACCTTCCCGTCCACCATCGTCAGGCAGACATCGGAGGCGTGCGCCGCGCAAGTGAGCAGCGCGGGCGTATCGAAGTTCGGGTAGAGGTGCGGACGGTCGAGGTCGAGCGCGATGAGGTCAGCCTTCTTCCCCACCGCGAGGACGCCGGTATCGTCGCGCCCTTGCAGCTTCGCGCCGTTGACCGTCGCCATATCGAGCACCTCCGCTGCGCGCACGGCGGTCGGGTCGCAGTGATAGCCGCAGTGCATGATGGCGGCGAGGTGCATCTCCTCGAACAGATCGAGGTTGTTGTTGCTCGCCGCGCCGTCGGTGCCGAGGGCAAGGTTGATGCCCGCGTCCATAAATTTCCGCACGGGGGCGAAGCCGCTGCCGAGCTTCAAATTGCTCGTGGGGTTGTGGACAACGCTCACGCCGCGGCGCTTCATGATCGCGATGTCCTCGTCGCTCACGGCGACACAGTGCGCCGCCGCCGTGGGGCTCGCGAGCGTACCGAGGTCTTCGAACCACTGCACCGGCGAAACGCCGTGGCGCACGATGCACTCCTCGACCTCCTTGCGCGTTTCGGAGAGGTGGATATGCATTCGCCCGCCGCGTTCGCGGCACAGCTCACTGTAGGCGCGGACAATATGGCTTTTGCAGGTATATTCCGCGTGAATGGAAAAGTCGATGCGAATGCGCCCGTTTTCAGCGTTGTGATACTGCTCAAAGAGCGCGAGAGACTGCGGGATCTGCGTATTCTGCTCTACCGTCTGGTTCTCATCAAAGCACTGCACGCAGCGGTTGAGATTCGCCTTCACGCCCGCCTCTGCGACCGCGGCGACCGTCTCGGCGGGGAAAAAGTACATATCGGAAAAGCTCGTCGTGCCGCCGGCGATCATCTCAAGGAGCGCAAGGCGCGTGCCGGCGGCGATGTCCTCCGGCACAAGGCGGTCCTCGATGGGAAAGACCTTGTCGAAAAGCCACTCCTGCAGCGGAAGCCCGCTGCCGATGCCGCGCAGCAGCACCATAGGGCTATGGCTGTGGCAGTTGATGAGTCCGGGCATCAGGAGCTTATTTTTCATCTCCTTATGCTCCGCATACTCCCCTGCCGGCTTCTCCGCACCGATATAGTCGATGGTATCGCCGCGCACGCCGAGGAAACCGCGGAGCGTGGAATACGCCCCGTCCTCTCCGCGCAGCAGAATGTCACAGTGTTCAAACAGAATGCTCATTGTGATCCTCCGGTCTTGATTTTGTTCATCATACCACGCCCTGCGCGGGATTGCAAGGCATAGGGGCAGGCAAAAAGCCTCCGTCCGGTCGGACGGAGGCTTTTTCTCTTTTTGCGCGGCAGAATCGCTTATTTCCCTGCGGCTGCCCCCTCATGGGCCTCCGCCTGCTCGGCGGCCAACGCGCGGCGCGCCGAGGTGAGCATGAGCTTGATGCGGTTGAGCTGATTGACCTCGCTCGCACCGGGGTCGTAGTCCACGGCGACGATGTTCGCGTTCGGGTACGCCTTGCGCAGCGCCTTGATCATGCCCTTGCCGACCACATGGTTCGGCAGGCAGGCGAACGGCTGCGTGCAGACGATGTTCGGCGTGCCGGTCGTGATGAGCTCCGCCATTTCGCCCGTGAGGAACCAGCCCTCGCCGTACTGATTGCCGACGGCGAGGAAAGGCTCGGCGAGCTTTGCGACCTGCTCGATGGGCATGGGCGCTTCAAAGCGCTTGCTCTCCTCCAGCGCACGGAGCGCAGGGGCGCGCAGGCGGCGGATCAGCTCGACGCCGACCTTGGCAACGGCGGCATCTTTCCACGAGGTGCCAAGGTTTTTGTGGCGGAAATCACGCCCGTAGATGCTGTAGTTGAAGAAGTCAAGAAGGTCGGGCACGACAGCTTCCGCCCCCTCCGCCTCAAGTAGATCGACCAGATGGTTATTCGCCAGTGGCATATACTTCACGAGAATTTCACCCACCACGCCCACGCGCGGCTTGCGGAGCGTCTCGTCGATGGGGAGCGTATCGAAGTCGCGCACGATGCCGCGGCAGACATCGGCATAGCGCCACTTCGACTTGGGATTCACAAGCGAATCAATGCCGATCTCCTGCCATTTCTGATGCAGCGCCTCCGCGCTGCCCTTGACCTTTTCGTATGGACGCACACGGTAGAGGCAGCGCATGAGAAGATCTCCGTAGACGACGGCGTGGACCGCCTCCATGATAAGCTCCTTCGAGAGGTTGAAGCCCTCGTTCTTCTCCATACCGTTGAGGTTGACGGAGACAACGGGGATGTGGCCATAGCCCGCCTTTTCAAGCGCGCGGCGGATAAAGCCGACATAATTGCTCGCGCGGCAGCAGCCGCCCGTCTGCGACATCAGGAGAGCCAGCCGGTCGGTATCGTAGCGACCGGAGGTCACCGCCTCCATGAGCTGGCCGATCGTCGTGATGGAGGGATAGCAGGCATCGTTGTTGACATATTTGAGCCCCGTGTCGATCGCCGTGCGGTCATCGTTCGTCAAGATCTCCACATTGTAGCCGTGCTTGTGGAACAAGGGCTGAAGAAGATCGAAATGGATCGGGCTCATCTGCGGAGCAAGCAGCGTCCAGCCCTCATCCTTCATCTTCTTGGTGAAGGTCACGCGGTGATAGGCTGCCGGCTGCGGGTGGGCATAGATGCCCCGCTCGCGGCGGATCCGCATGGCAGCGAGGAGCGAGCGGATACGGATACGCACCGCGCCGAGGTTGTTGACCTCGTCGATCTTGAGGACGGTGTAGAGCTTGCCGCTGCCCTCAAGGATCTCCGCGACCTGATCGGTGGTCACGGCATCGAGTCCGCAGCCGAAGGAGAAGAGCTGGATCAGCTCCAGATCGTCGCGCTTGCGCACGAACTCCGCCGCCGTATAGAGGCGCGAGTGGAACACCCACTGGTCGTTCGCGCGGAGCGGACGCTCGGGGTTGAAGTCGATGGGCAGACTGTCCTCGGTCAGAACATCAAGCCCATAGGAAGCGACCAGTTTGGGAATGCCGTGGTTGATCTCGGGATCGAGGTGGTAGGGCCGGCCCGCGAGCACCACGCCGCAGCGCCCCTCCGCCTTCATCTTCTCAAGCACGCGCGCACCCTCGGCACGCACATCGGCCTTCGCCTGCTGCTGCTCCGCCCAGGCAAGGGACGCGGCGCGGCGCGTTTCCTTTTCGGGAATGCCCCACTGCTCGCGGCAGAAGCGCGCCATGCGGTCGGCAACGGTCTTCTCGCTGGTGAAAGCGAGGAAGGGATTGAGGTATTCGACCGTGCCATCAGCCGCCGCCTCGACATTATTTTTGAGGTTTTCGGGATACGAGACGACCATTGGGCAGTTGAAGTGGTTCTGCGCGTTGGGCGTCTCCTGATGCTCGAAGAAAACGCAGGGGTGGAAGATGGTATGTACCCCCTCGTCCACGAGCCACTGGACATGGCCGTGCGAGAGCTTCGCCGGATAGCACTCGGACTCGGAGGGGATCGTCTCCATGCCGCGCTCGTAGAGCTTGCGGTCGGAGAACGGCGAGAGGATCACGCGGAAGCCGAGCGCCTTGAAGAAAGTCGCCCAGAAGGGATAGTTCTCATACATATTGAGCACGCGCGGAATGCCGATGACGCCGCGCGGCGCGTCCTCCTCCGCGAGCGGCGGATAGGCGAACATACGCTCGCGCTTGTAGGCGAAGAGGTCCGCACCCTTCTTCTGCTCCTCGGTGTGTCCCGCGCCCTTTTCGCAGCGGTTGCCCGTGGTGTAGCGCCGCCCGCCGGGGAAGCGCGTAACGGTGAGCATACAGTTATTCGAACAGCCGCCGCAGCGGACGGTCTGCGTCTGATAGGAAAGGCGCTCGATCTCCGCAAGCGGGAGCATCGTTGACTCCTGCCCGTGGCAGCGGTCGCGCGCGATCAGCGCCGCACCGAAAGCGCCCATCAGTCCCGCGATGTCGGGGCAGACGGCCTCCGCGCCGGAGATCTTCTCAAAGGCGCGCAGCACGGCCTTATTATAGAAAGTGCCGCCCTGCACCACGATGTGCGTGCCGAGCTCGCTTGCATCGGCGAGCTTGATGACCTTGTAGAGCGCATTTTTGATAACGGAATAGGCAAGCCCCGCAGAGATGTCGGAGACGGAGGCTCCCTCCTTCTGCGCCTGCTTGACATTGGAGTTCATAAAGACCGTGCAGCGCGTACCGAGGTCGACGGGGTGCGGCGCGAAGAGCGCCTCGCGCGCGAAGCTTTCGGCGGTGTAGCCGAGCGAGGCGGCAAAATTCTCAATGAACGAACCGCAGCCGGACGAGCACGCCTCATTGAGCAGCACGGTATCGACGCTGCCGTCCTTGAGCTTGATGCACTTCATGTCCTGCCCGCCGATGTCGAGCACGCAGTCCACCTGCGGGTCGAAAAACGCCGCTGCGGTGCAGTGGGCGATGGTCTCGACCTCACCCTCGTCGAGTGAGAAAGCCGCCTTCAAAAGCGCCTCACCGTAGCCCGTGGAGCAGGCGCGCAGAATGCGCGCGCCCTCCGGCAGGAGGGGGATCAGCTCGGAAATGGCGTGCTTGGCCGTCTCGATGGGGCTGCCCTGATTGTTCGCGTAGTACGACCACAGCAGCTCGCCGCGCTCACCGATGAGGGCAAGCTTGGTGGTCGTCGAGCCGGCGTCTATGCCGAGGAAGCACCCGCCGCGATAGCTCGCCAGCTCGCCCTTTTCCACGACGGCGCGCGCGTGGCGAGTGCAGAACTCGTCATACTCCGCCTGCGAGGCGAATAGCGCGCTGAGTCGGTGGAGCTCAAAGGACATCTCCACACCGCTCTCCAGCCGCGAAATGAGCGTATCGATGGGAATCGCTTCACACTCCGTCTCGTCCATCGCCGCGCCCATCGCGGCGAAGAGATGGGAGTTGGGCGGGTCGATGGCTGTCTCCTCCGTCAGGCCCAGTGTGCGCACGAACGCCGCCTTGAGCTGCGGCAGGAAGTGCAGCGGACCGCCCAGAAATGCAATATGCCCGCGGATGGGTTTCCCGCAGGCAAGCCCGGAGATCGTCTGGTTGACGACCGCCTGAAAGATCGAGGCGGCAAGGTCCGCCTTCGTCGCGCCCTCGTTGATGAGGGGCTGGATATCGGTTTTGGCAAAAACGCCGCAGCGCGCAGCGATGGGATAGATCTGCTTATAGTTCTCCGCGGCGCGGTCCAGTCCCTCCGCGTCGGTCTGGAGCAGCGCCGCCATCTGGTCGATAAAAGAGCCAGTGCCGCCCGCGCACACGCCGTTCATGCGCTCTTCGAGCGTACCGGAGAAATAGATGATCTTCGCGTCCTCACCGCCCAGCTCGATCGCCACATCGGTCTGCGGTGCTTCCTTTTGCAGCGCGTCCGCGACCGCCACGACCTCCTGCACAAAGGGGATACCGAGCGCCTTGGCAAGGTTGATCGAGCCGGAGCCCGTGATCTTCGCGCGCAGCTCACACTCCCCCACCTGCTCGCGCGCCTCGCGCAAAAGCGCCGAAAGCGCCTCCTGCGTGTGCGCACAGTGACGCCGATACTCTCCGAAGAGCAGCTTTCCCTCTTCGTCGAAAAGAACGAGCTTGACTGTGGTGGAACCGATATCAATGCCTGCACGGAAAACTTTCATGAATAGACCTCTTTCTCTGCCGGAACCTTGCGAGAGAGCGAGAGCAGCCGCGCTGCCCGCATGAGTCGCTGGGTGGTAAAATATAGATATAGTATAATACTCCTCAAAGCGCATCGTAAAGTTAAGAAGGCGTGAAAGATTCATGAACGATCTGTGACCTGCCGACGCTCGGCAAAACGCATGGGCAACAAAATTTTTTCGAAAATTGTCATTTTGTTCTTGACAAATCCGAAAGCATCTGTATAATAACATTTGTTCGCCACGCGAGCATAGCGGGATTGTGTAATGGTAGCACAGCGGACTCTGACTCCGTATGTGAGGGTTCGAATCCTTCTCCCGCTGCCAAAGAAAGACACGACGAAAGTCGTGTCTTTCTTTTTTCTCATTCACCACATCAAAAGAGAGACACGACTTGTCGTGTCTCTCTTTCTTCGTCTATTTTGCCGCTCACATCCAGATGGCAAATATGCGCAGGATCGGCTCAAAGAGCCGGCGCAGCACTCCCCTGCGCTTCCAGTCCTCGCGCGTGATGAGACGGCTCTTCTCCATGATGCCGTCCATATCCTCAAGCAGCGACTCGATGGTGCTCGCGCCGTAGAGCATCACACCGCACTCATAGTGCAGCTCAAAGCTGCGGTAGTCCACATTGACCGTGCCGATGAAAGCGGCCTCGCGATCGACCATCACGCTCTTGGCGTGGAGGAATCCGGGCGTATAGCGATATACCTTTACACCATGCTTCAACAGGTCACCGATGTAGGAATCCGCCACCGCGTCGGCATACCAGTGGTCGGGCGTTCCCGGCAGGATGAGCCGCACATCGACTCCGCCGTCGCCGGCAATGCACAGCGCACGCATGAGACTCTCGTCGGGGATAAAATAAGGCGTTGTGATATAGAGGAAATGGCGCGCGTTGGTGATGAGCTGGAGAAAGGTATCCTGCGCGGGATTCTCAGGATTGTTCTGCGGGCCGTCGAGGAAGGGCTGATAGAAGCCGTCTCCCTCCGGCGCAGCGTGCGGGCGGTAATAGTCGCGCTCCTCATGCACCGTGCCGCCGACAAAGGTCCACATATCGAGAAACGCCGCCGTCAGTCCCCACACGGCCTCGCCCTCGAGCCGGATGCCGCTGTCCTTCCAGTAGCCGTAGCGATCCACGATGTTCGCATACTCGTCGGCGATGTTCACACCGCCCGTGTAGGCGATATCGCCGTCGATCACGGTGATCTTGCGGTGGTCGCGGTAGTTGAAGTAGAGGCGGTTGACATACTCGTGGACGGGATTGAAGATGATGACCTCCACGCCCGCCGAGCGGAGCTTTTCCAGACTTTCCGCACCGAAGCGCTTGAGGTTGCCGAAGTCATCAAAGAGGATCTTGACCTCCACGCCGCAGCGGGCGCGCTCACAGAGCGCATCGCTCATGCGGTCCCAGATCTTCCCCTCCGCCAGAATGAAATACTCCATGAAAATGAAGTGCTCCGCCTTGGCGATGTGGGCGGTGATATCCTCAAGCAGCTCCTGTCCCTCCGGGAAATAGCGCGAGCGCGTATTCCGGTAGACCGGAAAGCCGCGGCGAATGAGATACTGCGCCGAGCGCGACCATCCCGGCAGCGTGCGCCAGAGCGCCTCCGCGTTGATCTCGCCGCGCTTGCGCGCGCTCTCCGGTTCCTCCGGCGTCGGTGTGACCGCGCGGTCCAGCCGCTTGCGCTGCGTGTCGCCGCCCCAGAGCCAGTAGAGGATCAAACCGACCACGGGCGCAAAGAGGATCGGAATGACCCACGCCACGCGATAGGAGAGGTCCCCGGGCTTATTGTAGATATGCAGCGCCACGAGCAGCGCCGCCACCTCCAGCGCCGCGTAGATGTAGGCAAAGTGGTTTCGGAGGTAGCGCGCCGTGAGCAGCACAAAGCATATCTGCAGCGCCAGCAGCAACACTGCCAACGCAATGCGCAAAGCTGCCGCTATGCGCCGCTCTCCCTTTTGCTGTACGCCGCGATATCTCATCGATTCCGTCCTTTCCCTCTATGATTGCTTGTCTCTCTCAGTGTCTGCTGTTTTTGGTCAGAAGCTCCTGCTTGATGTTATAGAGCTTCTCGCTCAGGTCCACATAGTACTTGTGGGGATTGTCGAAGCGCTTAACCTCGTCCCAGAGCGTATCGACCTGCTCGGCGCAGTAGGCGCGGATCTCCTCAAGCGAGGGCTTTTTGTAGACCAGCTCGCCGTTTTTGAAGATCGGCACGAGCAGCTCGCGCGCTTCGAAGTTGTAGACCTCCTTGCGCTTCCAGGTCGCCTCGGGGTCAAAGATCATCATTTTGTCGCTGTCATCCACCGTTTCGTCATGGACACACAGGTAGTCCGCAATGGCCTTGCCGGTGTCGCGGCCATAGAAACGATAGAGCTTTTTGAAGTGGGGCGTGGTGATCTTGCCGATATTCTCGCTGATCTTGATCTTGGGGATGATCTCGCCCTGTTCATTCTCCACCGCCACGAGCTTATAAACGCCGCCGAACACCGGCTCGCTGCGCGCGGTGATGAGGCGCTCACCGACGCCGAACGCGTCGATCTTCGCATCCTGCATCCACATATCGCGGATAATGTACTCATCGAGCGAGTTGGAGACCGTGATGGTCGCCGTCTCCCAGCCCGCCGCGTCGAGCATCTTGCGCGCCTCGCGGCTGAGATAGGCGATGTCGCCGCTGTCGAGACGGATGCCGCACTTGGTGATGCCCTTCGGGCGCAGCACCTCGTTGAACGCGCGGATAGCATTTGGAATGCCGGAATGGAGCGTATCGTAGGTATCCACGAGCATGATGGCGTTGCCGGGATAGAGCTCGCAGTAGGTCTTGAAGGCCTCCAGCTCGGTGTCGAACATCTGCACCCAGGCGTGCGCCATCGTGCCGAGCGCAGGAACGCCGTAGAGCTCGTCCGTGACCGTACAGGCCGTGCCGATGCAGCCGGCAATATAGGCGGCACGCGCGCCGACGATGGCGGCAGCCGTACCCTGCGCGCGGCGGGAGCCGAACTCCATCACACCGCGGCCATTGGCTGCACGGGCGATGCGGTTGGCCTTGGTCGCAATCAGGCTCTGGTGGTTGACGGTCAGAAGCGCAAAGGTCTCCACGAGCTGCGCCTCGATCGCGGGCGCGCGGACAATGACCATCGGCTCGCGCGGGAACACGGGCGTTCCCTCCGGCACAGCGTAGATATCGCCTGTGAAGCGGAAGGTGCGCAGATACTCTAAAAACTCCTCGCAGAAGATGCCCTTGCCGCGCAGGTATTCGATGTCCTGCTCGTCAAAATGGAGATTTTCAATGTAGTCGATCAACTGCTCCAGTCCCGCTGCGATCGCGAAACCGCCGCCGTCGGGGACCGAGCGGAAGTAAACATCGAAATAGGTGATGCGGTCTTTGAAGCCGGTTTGGAAATAGCCGTTGCCCATGGTCAGCTCATAGAAGTCGCAGAGCATGGTCAGATTCACTTTTTCTTCCGTTTTCATGGAACACCTCATAAAGCTTTGGCCGCAGCACTCCCGCTGCGCGCCTGTAATGGTTTTTATTATAGCCTGTTTCCCTCTATAAAGCAAGGCTTTTGCTTGACTTTGCCCTGTAACTCTCCTATGATATGTATGAAATAAACGCATCGGAGGGCTTTTTTATGGGCGTTATCCTTGGCATCGACATCGGCGGCAGCAGCACGAAGGTCGTGGGGCTGCGCGAGGACGGCAGCGTGCTCGGTATGCTCCGCGTCAAGGCGGAGGATCCGCTCACCTCGCTCTACGGCGCGCTCGGAAACTTCCTTGCAACGCACGCGCTCACGCTCGCGGACATCCGGCACATCGCGCTCACAGGAGTCGGCGCGTCGTATGTGGACGGCGATATCTACGGCGTGCGCACCGTGAAGGTCGAGGAGTTCCCCGCCGTCGGCGCAGGCGGTCTTGCCCTCAGCGGAAAGGAGCACGCGGTGGTCGTCAGCATGGGGACGGGCACCTCGCTTCTCTGGGCGGAGGTCGGCAAGCCGGTGCGCCATATCATTGGCAGCGGCATCGGCGGCGGTACGCTCTCGGGGCTCAGCGAGCTCATCACCGGCATCCACCAGTACGCCATGATCCGCAAGCTCTGCCCGGACGGTGACCTTTCCCACATCGACCTCACCATCGGCGATATGTCCAAGGGCAAGGTCGGGACGCTGCCGAGCGAAGCGACGGCGGCGAACTTCGCCAACCTCGCCGAGGACGCAACGAGCGCCGATAAGCTGCGCGGACTCGTCAACCTCGTTTTGCAGGCGATCGGCACAATGTCCGTCCTCGCCACCAAGACCTGCGGGACGGATACGGTCGTTCTCACCGGCGCGCTGACGATGCTGCCGCCCGCGCGCGAGACCTTCGATCTCTTCACCAAGCTCTACGATGTGGAGTTCATCATTCCCGAAAACGCGACCTTTGCCACCGCGCTCGGTGCGGCGCTGCACAGTATACGCGTGGAAGGCACGGCTGAATAAAGAAAAAGGGCGAAAGCAAATGTCAATACTAAAACCCGAATTTCTTTGAAAAATTTTTTTCGCCCTTTATACACTTGCAAGAAACACGCTGAATAGCTCCGCAGAGGTGTGCCAGTCCAGGATAAGCCGTGGGTAATTATTTATCCAGTCCTGGACCTGGCGCACCTTTTTTGCCTGCACCTTTCGGAAGTCCGTACCCTTGGGGAAAAACCAGCGGATAAGCTGGTTCTGCTTTTCGTTGCTGCCGCGTTCGCCGGGGGACCTGGGGTGGCAGTAGTAAATGTGCGTCCGGGCCTCTCCAGGGGCCTTGCAAGACGCCTCCATGCCCTTACAGTCGGCAAACTCGCTCCCGTTGTCCACCGTGATGCTTTTGAATATCTCGCGGAATGTGGCGGTCCCCAGTTTCCGCTCCAGCCGGTCCAGCGCACGCACCACGCTGGCGGCGGTGTCGTCCCGCATTTTGATGATGATTTCAAAGCGCGTCACCCGCTCCGTCAGGACCAGAAGGGCGGCCTTTGTGCCTTTTACGCCCACCACGCTGTCCATCTCCCAATGGCCCGGCTCCTGCCGGTCGTTGATGTAAGCGGGCCTGCGTTCGATGCTGTCCCCTCTGGGGGCCTTGGCAGCAGCCTTTACCCGGTTATAGGTCCGCTTCTCGTCCTTCTTGTAGCGCAGCGCCTTGTTGGTCAGCGGCCAGAGGTAGCCGTTTTCGATGTATTTATACACAGTCTGGCGGCAAAGCGTGCAGGAAAAGGTCGTCTCCGGCGTTTTGCCCATCATGGAGCAGGCCGCAGACGGTGAATAGCCGTCGGAAATGGTGGCCACGAGCCAGCGGGCCAGCCGCAGGTCCTTGCCGATTTTCAAGGGCTTCTCCATGTTCCGCTTCCGCTCCAGGTGGTAGTCCTTGGCAACATCGGCGGAGTAGGAGATGTAGGTCGTCAGGTCGCTGCGCTTTAGCTCCACCGCGCCCCTCCGGCACTCGTCGTAGATGGTGCTGTGATGCACGCCCAGGTAGCGTGCGATCTGCGGCTTGCTGTACCCTTCCCGCAGCATCTTCTCGATGGTCAATCTGTCGTTCCAGGTCAGGTGTGCGCCCTTGTATCGCGGCATGAAAAAAACCTCCGTTTTCTATGCTTTTGCATAGCTTTTGTATATCTTTAGCACATTTTTTGCAGCCGTGTCAATAGCTCCCAGACATACAAAAATCCCCCTACTCTCGTAGGGGGATTTCAAAATTTTTTTACGCTTTCCCGGTCAGCCAATCCATTGTCACGCCCAGGACTTCGGCAAAAACCATCAGCTCGTAGTCCGTCACGAAACGGTCCCCGGTCTCGATTTTGCTGATTGCCTCGCGTTCGATGATGACGCCCTTTACCTGCATCCTGGCGGCAAGTTCGGCCTGGGAGATGCGTTTGGTGGTCCGCATCTGGTGGATGCGGTCCCCGGAGATGTTCTTTAGACCCTCATAGTCATAGATTTTCACAGGCAAGCCCTCCTCGGCACCCCTTGACAGTACCACGAAAAAGGACTATCTTTGTAATAAAGATTTACAGCCTTTATGATTTCAATACAAAATGAGGGAAAGAATTACTCCGCGTCCGGCAGTTTGTCCAGCAGACCGGCGTTTTCCAGCAGGTTGTAGAGGACCTGGGCCACGGCCTCGCGGGTGATGGGCTGCTGCCAGCCGTAGTTACCGGCTCCGTCCCCGTTGAAGATGCCTTTCCTCTTGCAATACTCCGCCGCCTCCTTGGCCCAGGCGGAGGGGGTGTCGCCGGTGTTGGCGCAGCTCGTGAGCTGCTGCCGGGTCTCGTCGATGTCCATGTCGTTTTCATCCTTTCCGGCCCTTCTGGCCTCCAGTCTTTCGTTCACCTCGGCGGCGATCTGGCCGTGACGGCTGTACAGCCAGTCGCCGGGACACGCCTTTGCCGCAAACCAGCGATGCACGGTCATGTTCTGCTTGTCCACCTGGCCGATAAGCGATTTATCCCCCTGCCACAGCAGCTTGGGGATATTGTTGCGCTGGCAGATGTCCACCAGAAGATTGATAAGGGACTTATAAGCCGCGTCGGAGACCGGCCACGGGTCTTTTGCCACGCTGTTTGCGACCTCAATCGTGATGGCCCGGTTGTCATTGCTGCTGGAGGAGGTACACCACGAGCGGTTGGCCTCGTCCACATAGAGCGCAATCCTGCCGTCGCTGCCGATGCCGTAGTTGCTGCTGGCCTGCCTTTCGCTCTTTGCAAAGAGGTTCCCGCAGGCCTCCACGGACAGGTTCCCGGCCATACAGTGTATGGAGATGGTGTCAATGGTGTGCTTCCTCTTGCCGGAATGGTTGGGAGAGAGCTTTGTGTAGCTCACAAGCGGGCTGTTGCTCATTTTTATGCGCCTCCGTTCAGCAGGCCGTGGTTCAGATCATAGACAGCGGCCTCGATAAGTGCGTTGATGCGCTCCTCGTCCAGGGTCACGCCATGCTCCGCCAGCCAGTTCAGGACATAGGCTTTCTTCTCCTCGCCCCGACCGCTGCCGGTGTAAATTTGCTCCGCAGCCGCCACGGCTATCTTCACCCAGGCGTTGATCTCCGCCTGCTGCTGGGCCGTGGTCTTACTCTTGATGTAGGGAATGACAATGGCGGTGATGACCGCCGCCACCAGGGCGAATACCGCCTCAATAATGATTGTGATGTCCATAGCTTTCTGCCTCCTTTAGCAATCTCGTTTTGTTTTCTTCTCCGGCTCGTTGCTCTTGCCGAACACCGGGCTGTCGTTATGCTCGAAGATGTTCTCCACCACCTTGAGGACATTTACCCCCAGGATGGTCTTAATGGCCTGTTCGGACAGCTCCACCACCGGGAATACCTGGCCCAGCCGCACCGTGGCGTACAAGGCGATAAGGTAGGAGACGGAGACCCAGAACAGGGCCGCGATCTGCGTTGTCACGAACAGCCGCCGCGTGACCGTTTTAATGTTCCTCATCGTGCAGACCCTCCAGCCGGTCAATGCGATGGTGGGCCGATTTGGTGCTGCTCTCCACAGCGGACAGGCGGCCCTCAAACTTGGTGTTGATGCTCCGCTGCTCCTTCTGCTCGGCCTTGATGTCGTCCGTGTTGGCCTTGATGTAGCCCAGCTCCGTCAATACGGTTCCGAGCTGCTGGCCGTCGTTTCGGTCGCTTTTCTGCTTGTTGCGGGAGAGGGTCGCGTAGCTGATGCCAGCGCCCAGCACCGTGCAGACCAGCCCCACAATGATGTTCCACTCCATAGGTGTCACCTGCCTTTCTCTTTTGAGCATACCAAAGCCCTGCGCCCTTTTCGCCCCGAAGAAAAAGAAAATTTGGAAGAAGTGGTCCAATATTGCACGATTGACATACGAAAACCGCCACCGCATCAAAGAATTGCTGGATGCAGGCTTTTCCGCTCCTGAAATAGCCCATGAAATCGGCGCGCATCACGATACCATCTATCAGGAGTTAAAGCGCTGCGGCGGCGCTACCCAATACGACCCGGACGCAGCGGAGACACAGGCCGCGCAGAAGCGGAAGAAGCAAAATAATTTTGCGCCGGATAGGCAGATATTCGAGGACGCAGAACTGGCGCAGCACGTCTCTGATTTGATTCTGGAGGACGGCCTGAACATCCAGCAGGTCATAGACTGGCTGCAAACAGAGGATGCAGGGCGCTTCAAGCGGCTGCCCAAGTCCAGAAACACGATTTTCGCCGCCATTGACGGCGGGCTGATTCCCGGCGTTACCCGCGAAACGCTGAAAACGCGCACCGTAAAGCTGTTTTCCGGCGACCTGGTACATATCCCGCAATGGGTCATCCGTGAGTTGGATTTGCATGACGGCGATGTGTTCGCCATTGAAGTAACGAAGCAAAGTATCATTCTCGAAAAGGGGAAAGTGCGCCATGATTAAAATCTACTACACAAAGTACACACGCTCTAAAGTAGCAACAGCGGTTTCATCCATCATTTCACACCTACTGCTCCTCATGGGTCCCTTTGTGATCCTTTCCATTGTGGCTGAGCCGATCTATGCACTCTTGACGGTCCCCCTCTACATCGCCGTAATCAAAGGGCGCGAACCGCTGGAGCGGTTTATAGCGCGAAAGTTTCAGGATGACCCAAATGCGGATAAGCCGACCTTCCATGTTTCGGAGCAGGAATACCAAAGAGCCATGCGTATCATCAGTTTGAACACGCACAGCAGGGAAATGAAGGAGCTTGCCCGCCTACTCGGGAAAACGCCCGAACAGACAAAAGATTATTTTGAAGAAGTCGTCCGAAATTACAACCTGTCCCGATACAGCGGAGAATAAGCGTTGTATCATTTCGTGCAATAGAACGCATAATAGCCCCATAGTATGGAGTGAGCGAAGAAAAAGTTTACAATTTTTTTCGCTTTTTATCTTGCAAGTCTTTTTATGGGGTGATATGATTTGAGCAGAAAAGGAAAGAAACCGATAAATCCAGGAGAGGGGGACACGGAAATGGCAGTATCGGCAGGCAAAATGAAATCTATTGATTTCGGTAAATTGACCTTTGCAAAGGAACCGCTGTCCACCGCAAAGTCTGTCAAAGATGTTGTTCCGTTTCAATGGCCTAAAGAGGTGTATGCGGGAGACAGTAAAGTAACTGTGGCACACTTAAAGAAGTAAAAAGCAGGTGAACAGCAGATGTGTAAAAAGGGTGACATTATCCTCGTAAATGAATATCAGGATGGAGACAAACTTCTTACTCGTCACTCTTTCGTTGTGATTGACGACGAAGGAGGCCGTGTATGTGGCTTGAATTATGATTTGGTCGCCCTTGTGATGTCCTCGTTTAAGGACGAACAGCAAAGAGCGCGTAAGATGAAATATCCGGGCAACTTCGAGGTCACGGCTACGGACGAAAGGATGCAGTCGTGGGCGCATGGTAAAGATGGGTACATAAAAGCAGAGCAGTTCTATTATTTTGACAAGTCAAAGCTGAATTTCAGGGTAATAGGTACGCTGACCGAAGATACCTGGAATGCTCTCGTCGCTTTCATTGAATTGCTGTCCAGCCGTGGCGTAGAGATACAGCAGATACTTGATAATTTGTGATTTAGCGCAGTAAAAAGGACCGGGAGTAAATCCCGGTCCTTCTCTTATTTGTAGGGGTTGCTTTTCTCGCTCTTTCCTGCGGCGCCCCAGAGATAGGCCCGCGCCTCGTCGTCCAGGCCGGGGAGCATATCAATGGCAGCCTCCACTTCCTCGCCGGTGTAGCTGCCCAGCTTCCCGCTCTCGCTGGGCTGGTCCGCGATGTGCAGCGCCAGCCGGTACAGCAGGTAGTCCGTCTCGTCGATGCCGTAGGCCGCGCCGCCGTCGATCTTCTCCTGGAGCTTGAGACCGTCGGTGTTCCCCACGGTGAGGTCGTATAGGTCGTCCTCCAGCATCTCTCGCTGCTCCTCACTGGCCGTGCCCCACGCTGCGGAGCCGGTCACGCGCTTGTAGACGCGCTCGTAGCTCTCCGTCTGCTGCGGGGAAAGGAAGCGGCGCTCCAGGTCCGTCACGCTGTCCACGCCCTGGGCCTTCTTCATGCGGCTTTCCATGCCGCTGCAGATTTTGTCCTCCGGGATGCCGTTTGCCACCATGTCGGCGTAGATATGCTCGTACACCTCCGCGTCGCCCGTCTCCAGCGCCCGGTAAAGGATGTCATAGTACCGGGTGTAGTTCCCGATGTTGGAGATGTTGTAGATGGCCTTTTCCATCTCGTACTGGAGCGGGATGTTGTCCGTCTCCACGGCCACGCTGCGGACCAGGCCCCACATATCCCGCGCCAGGTTAGACGCCGGGATGCCGAACAACTTTGCTCCGGCGGTCAGCAGGCCCTTGGTAGCATAGGCCCTGGTTTTCTTCCCGTCGCCGCCCATGCTCTGAATGGCCGTCTGCCCGGCCTGGATAAGGTCGGTGACGATCTCCATTTCCGTGCGGGACACCTCATAGCCCTGGATGATGGACAGCGCATCCTTCACGAAGGGGATTTGCCCCAGCGGGTTCATGTTGCTGCCGACATTTCCCTCCATGACGGCGTTCCAGGCTTTCTCCCAGGCGCTCTCCTCGTCCCCGGAAATGCCCGTGAACGCGGCCCGGAAGCGCTCCCAATACTTCTTGTCCTCGTCATCGTCGCGCATTGCGTCGATGACGCTCTGGGCCAGGGCGTTCACCACATTGGTCACCACAAGAGCCGTCGCGGCCCGGCCCAGGGTCTTGATGGCCTTGCCCCGCTTCTTGGCGTTCTGCTCATACCGCACCTGGTCGTAGGAGCGCATCAGCAGATTAAGGGACATGATAGGCTCACCCATGAAGGAGGTGGCCTGCTTCACCACCGCATTGCTGGAGCGCATGATGTTGGACCGCTGGAGAACGCCGTCCACCACCTGGGTCTGGTCGATGACCTCCGCAAACAGCTTGGCCGTCTGCTTGTAGAACGCCTCGCTGCCCTTTGCAAGGCCCTGGTGGTCCCGTGCCGTGGCCCACTCGCAGGCGTTCCACAGCTTGCCCCAGGTCACGGCGTCCGCCATGCCCGCCGGGGCGGAGAGTGCGTCGTTCAGCTTCCGCACCCCCGTTCTGTTGTCGAACAGCGTCTCGCTCATTTGGTAGGGGCTGGAGATGTCGAAGCCGCCCGCGTCCTTCCGCATAGCGATGGGGGAGTATTTCAGGGCTTTCCTCCAGCCGTTGCCCTTTGTGACGCCTCGGGCTAAACCGCGCACCATGTCGCCAGGGTCCAGCACAGCCGCCGCCCGGAAGAACGCCGTTGGCTGCTGGATGACCACGCGGGCATTGGCCCCTACTGCCGCGCCCTTGAAGCCGCCGATGGTCTTGCCCGCGATGTCCCACATGGGGCTGTCGCCGGGGGCGTTGATGCCGTTCTGGATGTCCTCCATCAGGTTGTGCCAGTATTTTTGAGAGCCGGGGCCGCCCACCCGGTCCAGCAGGCCCTTGATGGTCTTGCCGGTTAGGTCGCCCTCCTCGTCCCGGAACTGGTAGTTGAACAGGCGGTTGATGTCCTCCATCGTGCAGAGCCAGGAGGCGTAGTCCGTCATGTCCGCTGCGTGGTTGGAGAAGGTGGCGAAGATACCGGCCAGGTCCAGCGCGTTGCTGGCATGAGGCATGGTGGTCTTTGCCATGCCGATGTTCTTAATGGAGCGGGTGTTGTTGCCGCCCTTTTCGATGTTGGAGTGCAGCCCTTCCTTGGCGGACTTGATGGGCCAGTAGTCCTTTTCCGTGAACTTCTTGTAGCCGTAGGCGTCCATGCTGGCCCGGTTGCCGTAGTCGGCCAAAAGGCCGGTGGTCAGCCCTTGCAGGCCGTCCGCGATCTTCACCTGCTCCGGCGTCAGCGTCTTGGTGATGTTCGCCAGGTCTCCCGCCGTCAGCAGGATGCTGTCCGTGCCGCGCCGGATTTTGGCGCTCTTGACCTCCGGCTGCACCACGCCGCCCTTGAGCAGATGGTCGTGGGCCTGCTTGCGCTTTGTCAGCTCGTACAGCTCCATGATCTGCGCCGTGGAGAGCGTCAGCTCCTCGCCGCGCTCCGTGGTGAAGGTCCGGGTGGTCTCCTCCAGCTTTTTCACCGTCTTGGGGTCCACGATTTTGCGGACCTCCTCGGCCACATGGTTCACCATGAGCTGCTGCTGGTCCTGTGCGTCCCGCAGCATCCGATAGATTGCCTTGCCCGCCTCTCCGTAATGGGAGAAGTAGGTGTACGGGGTCTCCAGGTCGATGAGGGCGTGGTTTTTCGTGAGGCTGGTTTTGGCCCGGCGGCTGCCGCTGTCCAGGGAGAGGGCCTGCGCCCAGTCTGCCGTCCGTGCGTACTTGGCCTTGGAAAGGACCTTGCCCGCCGTATTCACGGAATGTTCCACCGCCTTGACCACCTGCCACACGGTCGCAAGCTGCTGCGCGTTCATGTCGGCCAGCTTGGTGTCCTTCATGGCGATAACCGCGTCGAAGCTGCCCTGGATGCCCTCGGCGTCGCTGCCCAGCAGGGAGGGGTCGATGACAATATCCCCGCCCTCGGAGGCAATTTTTGCATATTGCTCCTTGAGGGCGCGGAACGCCTCGGTCCGCTTGGCGGGCGTGCCGTCGCCGTTCTTGGTCCGCTTGCCGTCCTCGCTGATGCTGTACTGGCTCTCCAGGTTGATGCTCTCCAGCATAGCGGCCACGGCCCCGCGCAGGCTCTCCGGGATGTGCTGCTTGTCGCTGGGGTGGAGGAGCTTCTGGCTCAAAGCCTTGGCGTGGCGGACGATTTTGCCCCGCAGCTCCCGTGCCGCCCGCTGCTCCCGGCCCTTGGCGTCGCGGGCGGCGTAGCGGTCCTTTAGGGCGTTGAGCTGCCGGGCGCGGGTCTCCCGCTCCCTGGCAATGGCCCGCTGCACCCGCTCCTGGTTCTGCTCCCGCAGGGCTGCCAGCTTGGCGTCCCGCTGTTCCCGCACCTGCTGTACCTGCTGCCGTCCCTTGGCCTTGGCCGCGTCCAGCTTGGCTGCCTGCCGGTCCGCAAAGGTCTTGCGGGTCTGGGGCAGGTCGAAGAACAGCTCCATGATCTCGTTGGCCGCGCCGGTCACAGCCTGGTCCATATCCTGGGAGAAGGGGTTGTACTCCGTGATGTCGTAGATGCTGTCCAGCACCTCCGCGATGTGAAGGAGCTGGTCCGAAGGATGGTTGTGCGCCTGTTCGTTGAAGAACTCCGGCCACAGGCTGCTCATTTCCTGGTACACCTGGTCGATGTTCGTTGTCCCCTGGGTCCCCAGGTTCAGCCGCCCGAAGTTGCGGCGGCGGAAGTCGTTGAAATCCGGGATGTCTCCGTGGTAATACTTGTTGTAGACAAGTTTGGTCGTCCGCAGATAGTTTCGCAGGTCGCTGTACTGCTCGTACATATCGCTGTCAACCGCCACGGCGTTCTCTACCAGGGTCCGCGCGATGTTCTCCGCCCGGCGGCGGGCCTCGGTATAGGTCAGCTCGTCCTTGCCGTCATAGCCGCTTGCAAGGTAGTCATAGAGACTCTGGAGGTCTCCCTGGATGTCCTCCACGGCGATGTCCGCGCCGAAGTTCTCAATGAGCTGCCAGGCTGCCTTTGCCACGGCTTTCTTGTCCGTCGTGACCCGCGTGGTCCGCTTGGTCTGACCCTTCCAGTAATCCACGCGCTCCCGCAGCAGATTGTTCTCCTGGCGCAAGGTGGCGTTCTCCTTGAGCGTATTGTCGCCCTTGAGGGACCGGCGGATGTCCGGGTCGCTGGTGGGGTTCCTGTTGTCGATGTTCTTTGCCTGCTCGGAGCGGAAGGTGACGGTCTCCGTGTCCAGGATAAGGCCGTCGAAGTCGGTCCCGTTGATCTCGTTGAACAGCTCCACCGCTGCCACCATGTCACCGATGGCCGTCTGGCTCACATCGTAGAGCATAGCGAAGTCGCTTTTGCCGTAGACGGATTTCAGCACGCTGTCCACCGTGGCCCCGTAGCCGTAGTTTTCAAAGCTGTAATCGTCCTCGTTCTCCGCCACAGCTTTGAGGAACTTCCGCATCTGGGAGCGGGTGATGGTGGTCTCGTCGGTCGAGACCGGGTTGGTGATGTTCAGGTAGAACGCCCTGGGGTTGCCGTACTGCATGGCGTGGGCCTCGCTGTCCGTGAAGTAGAAGCCCCGCCCGTACAGATTGGCGTAGCTGGACTTCCTGCGGTCGAACACGGTAAAGTCGCCGCTTCCGCCGCGATACATCACCTTGAGCTGCCCGTCCTGGTCCAGCACCTTGCTGTCCTTGAAGTATTCCCGCTGTCCGGCGGTCAGCTCCCGGCCCTTACTGTCGGTCTTGAGGGAGAAACGCGCCCCCTCCACGCTGTTGACCTTCTCCAGCCGGTCCGCCTCATTGCCGCTCTCATAGGTAAGGACATTCACGCCCTTACCAGCCAGGGCAGAGCGCAGCTTCTCGCTGCTGTCGCTGGGGATGACCGCCGCCAGCACCTCGTCGAAACCGACGGCCCGCTGGGGTTTGGCCTCGAAGTAGCCGGTGGGGATTTCCAGGGCTGCCTTGAAAATGCCCTGGATGTCCTGGGCCGTCTTGCTGCTGATTTTGTAGCCGTCAGAAGCAAAACTCTTGACGATAGCGTCCACGGTCTTTTTCCCGCTGGCCGCGTTTTTCAGGGCCTCGGCGGCGTTGTCGTAGTCCATCATGTCGTCGGCTTTCTTGGCGACCTTGCCCAGAACATTGTGGATAGCCTCGTCCACCAGCTTGACCTTTGCGTCGTACTCGCTGCCCTCTGCAAGGCCCAGCCGCCCGCTGTCAGCCTTGATGTCCTGGATGTTCTTGTAGCTCGGCGTCGCAAGAGCCTGGATGCCGGTAGCCGTAACGCCCCAGAGACCTTGGCCGCGTTCGCTCTGCGCGTCCCGCATTGCCTTGACGATGTTTTCCAGGTTGTAGGCATAATGAAGCTGGGAGAAGCTGCGGGGTTTGCCGGAGGGGGTATAGGGGTCTTTACCGTTGTAAATGCCGGGTTCTCCCAACAGCCCCTCGATTTCTCCACGCACCCAGTCCTGGACCATCCGCTCGACGCTTTCAAAGCTGCCCTCCGGTGATAGCTCGCTCAGTCGGTTGGTCACTTGCACCGCCGTCTCGGAACGGTCAATTTCTCCGGCAGTTGCTCCGCCATCTTCGTAATAGTCCCAGGCGTTGAGAATGAAGCTCTCCGCGCGGTAATCATCAACGCGGTCGTGCTGCATCTTCTTGCGCTTGTCGATAAGCTCCGGCTTTTGGTTTAGCCGCTGCTCATTTTTTGCCGCCCAGTCATCGACGATGATACCGCGCACCGTCTCCAGCGCCTCGTCGGGGACCTTATGGGAGGTCTCCAGCTCTGCCGCAAGCCGCGCAAGCTCCTGTGCGCCGATGCTGTCGATGTACCGCTTTAGCAGTTCGTTTCCGAGGTTGTCAAACTTCTTTTCACGGTAGACCGGCTCGACCTCCTCACCCAGATGGGCGAGGTACGCTGCCTGCACGCTTTCCTGCTTGCTCAACTTTTCAGCGATCTTGCCGATGTCGTCCGAGGTTTCCCCGCTGACGATGCCGCCCAGCGGAGAGGTGTGGTAGAGAGCGCCCCCGGCAAAGTCTCTGGTCAGTTCTCCGATCATGCGGTCGAAGCGGCGCTGCACATCAGGGTTCACCTCATACTCCAGGCGTGGAGAGGTCGGCGTCCAGGCGTCGCCGCCATAGACCTTGTTCCGGCTGTCCGCCTGGGGGTCGATGGTGGCCTTGTTGAACACCAGGGAGATAGGGCCATACTGGCTGTGTCCCTCGGTGGCCTTGACCACCGCGATAGAGGGCATGGGCAGCCCGCCCAGCTCCAGCGCCGCGAGGATGCTCTTTTCATCCTTGTTGTGTAGCGCCAGCAGGTCCCGCGTCTCCTCGACGGGGGCCTTGAGGGAGAATTTTACTTTTTCGGTTCCTTCTCCTCGAACTCCGGGCCGGTTTTGCTCTGCCAGTTCGCCCCAGGCCGCCTTGACAGCCTCGAAGTCCCGGAACATCGGGCGCATAAACTCGTCGTTCGTACCCTCGTGAATGTCTCCGCTGATATAGGCGAACAGCTCCTCACGCAGCTTTTTGACCTGCCTCTCGTTCGCAAGGTCAGCCTCTCCGCCCAGATATGCCTCCGCGATTGCGCTTTGGTATTCCAGGAAGTCCGGGTTCGTGAAGATTAAATTGTCCTCCACGGTTTCGATGTAGACATCTCGGCCTACGCCGTTCTTCCAGAGGTGGAACGCCTCGTGACCGGCAATGTTTCGCGCCGGAATGGATGCGCTGTTGCTGATGAAGATATGCCTGCCTCCGACGGTTACGGCCTGTGGGACATCTCGAACAGATGTGAAACCGTTATAGTTCCACATGATGGGGCCGTCAATGATGTCTGCGTCGATGCCGAGGTTCTTTACTTCTTTTTGAACCTGTCGGGCATTTTCTCCGGCAGATTTCCCTTGAACGGGTCGGTATCCGTAGGCAATTTGGTCCCCTTCAAAGACTGCATAGCCGCCGCCAGACGCTCGGCGTAAGAAATCTTCTCTTGTTTCTTCTTTTGCCCTGCCATTATCCAGGTCCTCCTTCAAAGAATTTCTCGTTGTGGTCATTGTAGCACCGTCGGCCTTGCCTTGCAAGCTGGCCGCCTGCTTACTGGCTGCCTCCAGCGCCGCCGTCAGCTTGCCCTCGGCGGTCTGGGCTTTCCGCTTCTCCGCGCCCGTCAGCTTGGAGATGATGGAGCGGATAGCGTCCCGCACCTTCTCCAGCAGCGTGCGGTCATCCCGGTGCTTGCTGATGAACTCGTCCAGCACCTCGCCGTTCTCAATCATGCGCCCGGCGTAGTTGGCCGCCGCTTCATCCAACGCCGCCTCGTAGCTGGTGTTCTCTCCGGCGTTCTGGTACTGCTCCAGCAGCACCCGCGCCTCGCCCTGGGCTTCCACCGCCACGGCGTCGCGGAACGCCCGGTACTGCTCCGGGGCAAGCTCCTGCATACGGTGGGTCATCTCGTGGCCCACCAGGAACATGACGGGGTTCGGGTTGTTCTTCTCCACCAGAATGTCGCTGCCGCTGATCTGGGCATTGGCCGTGCCGCCGCGCACGCTGTCCACGAAGCGTACCCGCACGCCCAGGGCCTTTGCAACGCTGTTGACTTTGGCGGCGGTGTCGCTATTCAAGCTCTTGGCTACATAGTCGTCAAAGACAAGCCCGCTGTCGCTCCCGGCCACCTTGGCATACTGCGCCGCCTGCCGCTCCCGTTTGAGGGAGAGGGCCGCGTCATTCTGCCCGGCGGAGTAGGCCGCGAACTTCTGCGCCTCGGTGAGCTGCCCGGCGTACTGGCTCTGCACCTTGCCCATGTCCAGGCCGGAGATGCCCGCCTCGTAGTAGTTGGCGAAGCCCGCGTAGTAGTCGTCCACGCGCACGCTGCCGTCATAGCTGGCAGACAGGGCCTTGGCCCCGTTCTCGCCCAGGCTGTCCGCCGCCTTGCGGACCCGGCCCATGTCATACGCCTGCTGGGCCACGGTCCGCTGCTCCGTCGCCACGGGGCGCTGTGTGGCCGTCTGCTGCGTCTGCGCGGCGGCGGGGGTAGTTTCCCTCGCGTTCTCGGAAATGCCGCCCTGCTGGCTTGCAAGGGCAGCAACGGCGGTTTTCACGGCCTTGCGCTGCTGGCTCTTGCTCATATCCTCGCGGATGTCCAGCCCGGCCTCCTGCGCCAGGGTGTTGATGGCGCTGGGGTTGTCCAGGATGTCGGCGGCGGTGTTGTTGGTCACGCGCCCCTTCTGGGTCATCTCCTGCGCCGCCCGCAGCAGCAGGTCGCCGCTGCTCTCCTCGGCGTCGATGGCCTGGATGTTGGCCTGATACAGCCGCCCGATTTCCGCGTCGGTGAGCGTCTGGCCCGCGTCGAGCTTCTGCTGGAGCTGCTGGGCCAGTTGGTAGCTCTGGGTGCTGGGGTCGCTGGCAAGCCCTTCCTGGATGGTGGCCTGCACCACATCGTCGCCCATTGCCTGGAACTCTCTGCCGGTCTGGCGGTTGGTGTACTCGTTCAGCCCGGCGTTGATGCCCACGCCTGCCCCGGCCATAACGCCGCCGGACACAGCGCCGCCCAGGAAGTCCAGGCCCATGTTCAAAGCCTGGTCCCCGACCGCGTGCAGGAAAGCCTCCTTTTCGCTCATACCCTCCGCCTCGTAGGCGTCGATGGAGACCTGCCACTCGCTCTTGTCCTTGGAAATAAGCACATCCGCCACCAGGTTGATGAGGTCGCTGCCCACTTCCTCGCTGCCCTCGGCCAGCACATTCTTGAGTACATAGCCCACGGCGTCCCGACCCAGGGTGGTCTTGTCCAGCAGCGCCTCCAGGCTGATTTTCTCGGTGACGATCTCCGCCGCGCCTGCGATGGTTCCCAAGGCAAACGCCTGGTTGTCGGTCAGGCCCCGGTCCTTGGCGGAGATGGTCGCGTCCGCCGCCGCGCCGGTTCCCATGATGGCAAGGGAGAGGGCCTGGTTGCCGCCGGTGATAGCGGTGTTGAAAAGGAAGTCGCCCATGCTCATGCCGGTCTGGTAGGCGAAGCTGCCCACGCCGCCCCATTTCTCCTCAACAATGCCGTTGACCTCGTTGCGGATGGCGCTGTTGAGGTAGGAGAACTTGAGAAAGTTCAGGCAAAAAAAGCTTGACTTTCTCTTTTCCTCTTGTTATAATCGGTGAGCCGCTTTGAATGGGTAT
>CAZUSM010000010.1:0-29143 GCA_964623675.1 uncultured Oscillospiraceae bacterium | reverse complement strand
ACGCGGCTTTATATATAATAGAAAGGTTAGATATCTCTAACTAATATCGTCAGGAGGTATTGAATTTGAATGACCAACCCAAACGCTCAGCCGTCTCGTGGATCATGGAATTTGCGGGGGAGTATCGCGCGCAGTATGTCCTCAGCGTGGTGAGCGCAGTGTGCGGCGTGGTGTGCGGCATTTTGCCCTACTTCGTCATGGCCGACATCATCGCCGCGCTCCTTTCCGGCGTCGGCGAGACGGGCGTTTATCTCAGGCTCTGCGGAATAATGGCGCTGCTGTGTTCTCGCCGCGGCAATTTGATTACATTGCCAAGTGTAACATAGAACACCAAGCTGCACACAACTGCCCTTGGCTCTCTCTCAGAGAGAGCTGTCAGCGGCGTAGCCGATGACTGAGAGAGTCCACCCGCGCCGCAAGGCGCGGTAAATGCTTTATTCCCCCATATCTGTTCCCGCTGTTCCCTCGGTTTCCTTCGGGATGAACCACAGGTTCATGTCGGTTTCCACGCTTATGCCGGGGACGGATTCGGTGAAGCTGTATTGCCACATGTCGGCGGCGTAGTAGAAGTTCGGGAACGGGCTTTCGGGCAGGGAGAACCAAAACATATAGTCCGTCAGGCGGGTCAAATCATAGCCGTAATAGCCGAGGTTGCGGTTGAAGTATACGCACGGGGTGTACCCCGCATTTTTTATCGTTTCGCAAAAGGCCACGGCGCAGTCTGTGCGCCCGGCCATGGTCATGTTCGCCGTGCGCGCGCCCGCGTCCTCAATTTTCTCCCAGTCGAACACGATGGGCAGGGAAGTGCCGTAATTGCCGATGCGCTCAAGGACGAAGTTGGCCTCCTCAATGGCCTCCTGCACGGTGATGGCCTGAGAAAACATGTACACGCCTGTCTTGATGCCCGCGCTCTGCGCGCCCTGCATGTTTGCGGCAAAATACGGGTCTTCAAACAGTCCACCCTCGGTGTACCCCCGGCGGCCGAGGCGAATGTACGCATAGTCCACGCCCGATTGCGCGACCTGCGGCCAGTTTATCTCGTGCTGGTGCTCGGACACGTCAATCCCGCGCAAAACCTCGTATTCATTGCCGATATAGCTGATTTTGGTGCCGTTTGCGGTGAACATCTCGGCGGTCATCGTGTTCGCCGGGACGCCCTCCAGCGGCGTCATCCATATCCAGTCAAAGCCGTCATAGATGTAAACCTGCCCCGCGTGGGGGTCAACCTCCTCCGGCTCTTTCGCCAACAGCTTCACGCACACGAATATGCCCAGCGCGAGCACGGCGAGGGCGAATATAATCACGCCTAATTTATATCTGACGGCAGTTTTCATCTCTGTCTCCAATTCATCGAACGAAATCGACGCTCATTTTATCATACATGCCGCGCCTTTTCAATGTTTATATGTATTCCTTATTTTCACACCCCGTGGCCGATCACCTTGCCCAGCACCCGCAACGGCAACTCCGGCGAGATGACAATGTCGGCATATTTGGGGTTGAGCGAGTGCAGGGCGAGCGCGTCGCGCCCGGCGGCAAGCTCTTTGAGATAGGCGCAGCCGTCGTACAGGAATATGCCGATTTCGCCCGTCATGAGGCTGCGCTGCTGGCGCACCCATATCACCTCGCCGTCGTGAAACTGCGGCTCCATGCTGTCGCCCGCGACGCGCACGCCGAAGTTCGCCCCTGCCGGCACCTCCGCGCCGACCTCGACCATTTCATAATTCTCTCCGTCGAGAAATTGCCCTGTCCCGGCGGAGACCGCCAGCGAGTACAGCGGCAAGGACCGGCGGCGCGCATCATCCGCGCGCTTGGGCGCGGCGGGGGAGTACAGCCCGCTTGCCACAAGCAGCTCACGGTATTCGCCGAGTTTCTTGCGCCCGGCGGCGTTCAAGCCGGAATACGCGCCGTATTTCCCATTTGTGAACTCGCCCAGCACGTCCTCCATGCCCAGCGCGGCGCACAGCACAAGAAGCTGCCTCGCGTTCGGCAGTGTCGAGCCGTTTTCCCACTTGCATATCGCCTGATTTGTCACGTCCACGCCCAGCATCGTCAGCCGCGCGGCAAGCCCCGCCTGACTCAGCCCGGCCTCGCGCCGCGCGCGGCTTATCGTTTTCCCAATGTCCATGCCGTGTTACCTCCTGTATATCTCTTTCAAGTCGTCAATCGGAATGCGCACCTCGCCCAGTATCAGCCGCCGCGCGGTCACGTCCACCTTGCTCACCGCGCCGCTTTCGCGCACGTATCGCCCGCCGCGATAATATTCCGCCGTGATCCGCTCGCCCGGCTCAAGCCCCAACAGCTTGCGGTTGAGCTCCTGCTGGGCGTCCTCGCCGAGATAAACGCGCTCCTCGCGAACACGCTCCTGCGCGGCAAGCGTGTCGTCCAGCCCGTTCAGCGGCGAAAACGGCATAAACTGCTTTGCCCGCTCGAAATTGTTCATTTTGCGTTGTGACCTCCAATCTGACCGTTGCGTTCAAGGGTTTTCGCGCCCTCCATCAGGTTCATGCCCTTGAAAATGGCGCTTTTGCCGTATTTGTCTTTCATGTTCACTATTGTGCGCTGTAAGCGCCGCTCTTTCTCAATGGCCTGAACGTCGGTGAACAGGTCATACTGCACGTTCCGCTCGTCCACAAGGCGGCCGAACGCGATGTTCAGGCGGAAAACCTCGCCCTTTTGCGCGGCAATGCGGTCGTAGAGCGCGCCCGTGTGCTCCAAAATCTTTTTCGTTGAGCTTGTCGGCGGGGTGAGGGATATCGTCCCGTGCGCGGGCGGCACATCGGAGGAAAACGAATACCCCAGCGACAGCTCGATGCAGCCCGCCGCCACGCCGTTTTTCACAAGGTCAAGGCTCAAAAGCTCGGCCATTTCCAGCGCCAGCAGCCGCGCCCCGTCGCGGTCATACCCGGAGTGGAGCACCTGCCCCGTCGACAGTGACCGGCTTTTCGGCGTGTACGCCTTGATGTCTGCAAGCGTCACGCTCTCGCGCCCCCAGGCGTGGTCAATGAGCAACTGCGCGTCCACGCCGAACGCCTTGCGCAAAAGCGCCTCATCCGCGTGCGCCAGCTCGCGCAGTGTGCGTATGCCCATGCGCGCAAGGCGGTTGACCGTGCCCGTGCTGATGCGCCAAAAGTCCGTCAGCGGCAGATGATCCCACAAAAGCTCGCGATAGCTCTCCTCCGTCAGCTCGCCGATGAACTCCGGCGAGTGCTTGGATATCACGTCCAGCGCCACCTTGGCCAGATAGATGTTCTCGCCGATGCCGCAGGTGGCGGTTATGCCGGTTTCGTTGAAAACCGCATCCATCACGGCGCGGGCGAAGCCGCGCGGCGAAAGCCCCCGCGCGCCCATGTACGCCGTCGCGTCCATGAAAATCTCGTCAATGGAGTACACATGAATGTCCTCCGCCGCGGCAAAGCGCAGATAAATGCCGTAAATGCGCGCGGAATAGTCCATATAAAGCTGCATGCGCGGCGGGGCGAGGATATAATCAATCCCCTTGGGGATTTCATAAACCCGCCCACGGCTTTTCGCGCCCTGTGCTTTTATCGCGGGCGTCGCCGCCAGGCAGATTGTCCGCTCGCCGCGCGTCGGGTCGGCCACAACAAGGCTCGTCGTGAACGGGTCAAGCCCGCGCTCCACGCACTCCACCGACGCGAAAAACGACTTCAAGTCAAAGCACATATAAGTCTTGCCCTTAGCCATCACACTGTCCTCAAAAGATATTTCGTGCCTATTATATATCTTTTCGAGAAATATTTCAATAGCAAATTATCCGCTTTTGACAAACGCCAAATCGCCGATTGACAAGCAATGCGCGGGGTGATAACATATAACAATAATGTAGAAAAAAGATGGTTATTTGCAGGAGAGAGTTATCGAGATGTCTGTTTTTGCTGAATATCGCGCGAAGCTGAAAACGGCAGATGAGGCTGTTAAAATCGTGAAGAGCGGGGACTGGGTGGACTATTCGTCCAACAACGGCTTCCCCAAAACGCTTGATGAGGCGCTCGCGCGCCGCCGCGACGAGCTGAAAAACGTCAAAATCCGCGGCAATCTCATATACGGGCCGATTCGCGCCGCCGAGTGCGACCCGACGTTTGAGCACTTTGTGTACAACACGTGGTTCTGTTCGGCTTATGAGCGCCACCTTGTCGACAAGCACCTCTGTTTTTTCATCCCCATGGACTTCAGAAACCTCGGCGCTTATTATGAAAATTATCTCACGGTCAATGTGGCGATGCTGTCTGTCACGCCGATGAACGACAAGGGGTATTTCAGCCGCGCCTGCTGTCAGGGTGTGCCGAAATCCATATTGAAAAAGGCGGATTACGTCATTGCCGAGGTCAACGACTCGCTCCCGTGGGTGTGCGGCAATGAGGACAGCTATGTCCACATCTCCGAGATTGACGCCGTTGTGGAAACCGGCGGCTATCCCATCTTCGACATGAAAGCCCCGCCCCCCACCGAGACGGAGATGCGCATTGCGCAAAACATCATGCCCTTTATCAAAAACGGCTCGACGGTTCAGCTTGGCATCGGCGGCCTGCCCAACGCCTTGGGCGAGCTTATCGCGCAAAGCGATTTGCGCGACCTTGGCATGCACACCGAGCTTGCCTCCGACGGCTATCTCGCCATGTACAAGGCCGGCAAGCTCACAAACCGCTGCAAAACGCTCCACCCCGGCAAAAACGTCGGCGCGCTGTTCACCGGCAGCCGCGAATTTTATGACTGGGTTGACCACAATGAGGCCTTCCTCGGCCTGCCGCTCAGCTATGTCAACGACCCGCACGTGATTGCGCAGAATGACGATATGATTTCCATCAACGGCTGTTTGAACGTTGACCTTTTCGGTCAGGTCAACTCCGAAAGCTCCGGAATGCGCCAGATAAGCGGCACGGGCGGCCAGCTTGACTTTGTCACAGGCGCTGTCCACGCCAAGGGCGGCAAGGCGTTTTTGTGCCTCCCGTCCACGTACACCGACAAGGCCGGCCAACGCGTTTCGCGCATCGTGCCGCACTTTGCCGCCGACGTGATAACCACCCCGCGCAGTATGGTGCACTATGTCGTCACCGAGTACGGCGCGGCGAATCTCGCGGGCTTGGGCGCATGGCAGCGCGCGGACGCGCTCATCTCCCTTGCCCACCCCGATTTTCGCGACGCGCTCATTGCCGAGGCCGAAAAGCAGCACATTTGGCTGCCGTCCAACAAGAGGTGAAAGCTTATGTATATTGACAAAACCCTCCACTCCGGCCGCCCGGAGGATAAACGCATTGAAAAAGAAGAGCGCTGCTATGCCCTGCTCGATGCGCTCAACGTGGAATATTCCCGCGTGGATCACGATTACGCCGACCATATTGACGATTGCCACGAGATTGAAAAGGTTCTCGGCTGTGAGATATGCAAGAATCTGCTCCTCACAAACCGCCAACAGACCGAGCTTTATCTCCTGCTCATGCCGGGGGACAAGCCCTTCAAAACCAAAATCCTCTCCAAGCAAATCGGCACGGCGCGCCTTTCCTTTGCCACGGCCGAGCAGATGCTCGACGCCCTTGACATCACGCCCGGCTCTGTCAGCGTGCTGGGGCTGATGAACGACAAGAATAACGCCGTGCACCTGCTCATTGACCGCGACCTTTTGCGCAATGAATACTTCGGCTGTCACCCGTGCATAAACAGCTCCTCCCTCAAAATCAAAACCGCCGACGTCATCGAGCGGGTCATCCCCGCCATGCACCACGCGGCGGCATACGTCGACCTGCCATGGCAGCTTGACGACTGATAAATCACCCCGCACCGGCATAGTATTGATACCGGGAGGTGTTGTACTGTGCCTTATGAACAGCCCTACGAACAGGAAACCGCGCCCCGGCGCGAGCATGCCGTCGCCATGGAAAACCGCGCGTGCATGACGCTCACCGGCGTCGAGGATGTGTCCGGCTTTGATGAAAACACCGTCGTGCTCACCACGAGCATGGGCGAGCTGACCGTCAGGGGCGAGGCGCTGCACATTGAGCGCATTGACCTTGAACTCGGCTGTCTGGAGCTTGACGGCCATATCCGCGAGCTGAGCTATGACGAGGCGGCAGAGCGCTTGCCGCTGCTTGCGCGGCTGTTCGGCTGATGGAGCAGGCGGTTGCGCTTCAGGGCGTTCGCCTTGCGCTTGCCTTTGTGCTGGGCGCGGCGCTCGGCGTGTGCTATGATTTCATCCGCCCTCTCCGCCGCCGAAGCGGCCGGGGCGGCGCGGCGGCGCTGGATGTGGCGTTCGCGCTGGTGTCCGGGCTTGCGGCCTTCGCCTTTGCCATGGGCGCGGGGAGCGGGAAAATGGGCGTGTGGGAGCTTGCCGCGTCGCTTCTCGGCTTCGCCGGGTATATGCACACTCTCAGCGACGCGGTTTATTCTGTGACGGACGGATTTTTCTCCGCCGTCCTCCGCCTCGGCGCATGCACTGAAAAAATTATAAAAAAATTCGCACAAACAACAAAATTTCTCTTTCAAAAAGCGCGAAAATGAATTATATTAAATGACAGGGACTGCGCCCTGCGCGCCCCGGTGGAAAGAGGAATTGATGAATATCCGTTTTTCGCTTTTTCATGCGGCGGCGGTTGCGCTGCTGCTGTACACGCTGGCGGTGTTTTGCTCGTCGCTCAACGCCGTTTATCGCGCCGAGGCTGCCGTGGCGCAGCTTGAGGACGAGTATCAGCGCGCGCTGGTCGAAAACAATGCGCTCAATGCGCGCTATGAAAAGGTCAAAAGCGGCGAAATAATGGAATCCCTTGTGCGCGAACGTCTTGGGCTGGTCAAGCCCGGCGAAAAAATTTTTTATTTTATACAATCCGACGGCGAGCCTGACACGCCGATCGGGGAAGAGAGTGCTGCATGTCAACAACTGTCGGAGCCGTGGTAGACGGCAAGGTTACGGGGATCACGAAATTCGGCGCGTTCGTCGCCCTTGAGGGCGGCGGAAGCGGTCTTGTCCACATTTCCGAGGTCGCGAACACTTATGTCAATGACATCTCGGATTATCTCGCCGTCGGTCAGACGGTCAAGGTGCGCGTGATGAGCATCGGCGAGGGCGGCAAAATAAACCTCTCGCTCAAGCGCGCGGCGGAAGCCCCCGCCGCCGCACAGCCCGCGCGCCCCGCGCGCCCGCCGCGCCAAGGCGACGGCGAAGCCGCGCCCCAAACCGCCGACAAGGCGTTTGAGGACAGACTCAAAAAATTCATGCAGGAATCCGACAGCCGCATTTCCGACAATCGCATTTACTCCGAGCACCGCGAACGCCGCCGCAGAAAATAGCTTACTATTATATTTATATAAACAACTCACGAAAGGAAGCATATAAAAATGTCCGACTGGAAAGAGATATACCAAGCCAAGCTCACCACCATGACCGAGGCCGCCGCGCGCGTTCAAAGCGGCTGGATGATCGGCATGGACGCGGCGGCGGCACACCCCGCCTCGCTTGTCACGGCGATTGCAGCGCGCGCCAAGGCAGGGGAGATAGACAACGTCAAAATTGACTCCCTTTTGGATGTCTACCCGCTTGAATGCTACGCCGACCCCGACCTCGCCGGTAAATTCACCGGCCTTTCATGGTTTGCCAGCGCCGGCGCGCGCAAGGCGATAAACGGCGGCTGGGCGGACTTCATCCCGAACTATTACCGCGATATCCCCGGCGATATCCGCTCGCTTTATGACTTCGACGTGTTCATCACCGAGGTCTCCCCCATGGACAAGCACGGCTATTTCAGCCTCGCCACCGTCGCCTCGCTGAGCGAGGCGAGCATCGACAAGGCCAAGCGCATCTTCGTCGTCGTCAACGACCGCCAGCCGCGCGCCGTGTGCGGCTTGCAGGTGCACGTCAGTCAGGTTGACGCCATAATCGAGGATAACCACGCTCTGCCCGTCCTCCCGCCCGTCACGCTGGACGATGTCAGTGTCACCATCGGCAACCTCATCGCCGAGCAGATTCCGGACGGAGCATGCATTCAGCTCGGCATCGGCGCAATTCCCGACGCCACGGGCATGGCGCTCAAGGCCAAGCACGACCTCGGCATCCACACCGAAATGTTCACAGATTCCATGGTCGAGCTCATCGAGTGCGGCGCGGTCAACAACAGCAAAAAGCAGATTCATCGCGGCCAGTCTGTCACCACGTTCGCTTTCGGCTCTCAGCGCATTTATGATTATATCGACGATAACCCCGGCATCGCCATCATGCCCGTGGATTACGTCAATGACCCCGCGACTATCTGCAAGAACGACAACATGATTTCCATCAACGCCGCCGTCGAGGTTGACCTCTTGGGTCAGGTCTGCGCCGAAACCATCGGCACCAAGCACCTCTCCGGCACGGGCGGTCAGCTTGACTTTGTGCGCGGCGCATGCCAGTCCAAGGGAGGCAAAAGCTTCATCGCCTTCGCCTCCACCGCGAAAAACGGCACCATCAGCAAGATTCAGCCCATTCTCACCCCCGGCGCCGCCGTCACCACCGGCAAGAACGACGTCGATTACATCGTCACCGAGTACGGCATCGCGAAGCTGCGCGGCCTGCCGCTTTCTCAGCGCGTCAGAAACCTCATCGCCATCGCGCACCCCGATTTCCGCGACGAGCTGACCTTTGAGGCGAAAAAGCGCGGCATGATGATTTGAAAGGAACGCTGACTTGGCAAAGATAACAGAGTTTTATAAAGGGCGCAAAAAAAAGCGCAATTACGCGCTTGTCCCCTCGGCCATACTCCTCGGCGTCATCATGCTCATCGTCGTGCTGTTTTACGGCATGCAGAAATACGCCGTCATCACCAAGGACGGCGTCAATGTCGAGCTGCCCATCCTCTCCGACGGCAAAACCACCATCGACAGCTCCGGCAATGAGGTTCGCGTGTTTGACGCGGTCGACGCCGAGCTTGTGTATGACCAGCCGGATTATTCGTATATCAAGGCCACGGCGGGCACATCCGTGCCGGAGTTTCGCGCCATTTTCGTCCCCTATACCGACGTCACCGCCGAAAAGCTCGGCGAGTACACCGCGCGTTTGAAGTCCGGCAACGGCCTCGTGCTGGAGATGAAGCCCCGTTCCGGCCAGCTTTTGTGGGATTCTCAGTCCGAAATGGCGCTCAGCTACGGCCTCACCGTCTCCACCGAGCAGACTGCGGCCATGCCAGCCCTCATCACCCAGCTCAAAGAGGAGAACAAGGGCATTTACCTCGCCGCGCAGATAAGCTGCTGCATTGATGAGCTTTTCGCCTCGCGCAGCACCACCGTCACCCTCCGCCGCGCCGACAATAACGCCAATTATATCGACGAAACCGGCACATGGCTCGACCCGTACAATCTCTCCGTAAGAAACTATGCCGCCCAGCTTGCGCAAGAGCTTTTTGACATGGGCTTTGACGAGGTCATCCTCGCGGACGTGGCGCACCCGGTGTTTTCCGAGCCCACCGAGCTTATCTACACCCGCACGCTGTCCACCGCGCCCAGCACCGCCACGGCGGTCTGCGGCTTCGCAATTTACGTGGCCAATCAGCTTCAGGAAAGAGACGGCCTTTTGTCCATCTATTGCGACACCAAGCCCGCCCTCGTCAAGGCCGACGACAACGGCCAGGACGCAAGGCTTTTCATGAAGCTCTATGACCGCGTTTACCTCCGCACGGATAAGTATGCCTACCCTTATAATGTCGAAGACCTCAGACCCAATGTCACTGTCGGCAAAATAAATGACCGCCTCATCCCCGTCGTCGAAAACTATCTCCCCGAAAACACCTCATGGGTTCTCGTCGACGTGGCCGAAGAGGAAGAAGATTGAGTTCAATATCTCCATGCTCCCCGCATTCGCGGGGAGCATTTGCGCCTTTTTAATTCCGGTTTATTCCGCCTCGGCTATCTCCGTCACGGACACCTCGTAGGCGGTTTTCTCCGTCGCACCCTCGTCGGTCAGCTTTATGTATTTCCGGCTTTGAAGCCTCCCGGTCAGGCTCACGCGCGTGCCGACGCTCCACGCGGCGCTCTGTCGCGCCGTCGTGCCCCAGCATATACACGGCAGATAGTCCGAGCGACCGTAGTGCCGGTTCACCGCCACCATCAAGTCGCAGATATCCCGCCCCATGGGGGTGCAGCGGAGATTCGGCTCTTTGCACAGCGTCCCGGTCAGCGTCACGGAGTTTTCGTCCGGCTCGTACGTGAGGTATATTTGCCTCGCGAACACCGTTATCACCAGCTTTGCCCCCTCGCCGCGCCGATTGTTGAACGTGCGCACCTCGCCCTCGACGCAGATGTGCGCGCGCTCCTCCGCCTCGGCGGCGGCCAAAAGCTCCGGCCTTGCCACCACGTTTATCACGTCGCCGTTGCCCGATAGGCGCAGCACCTCCAGCGGAAACGTGAAAAATTCCTGCCCTCGGCTGGAATGGGAATATGCGGGGCGTCCCGCCATCGCGCCGCATAGCCTTATGTAGTTGCTGGGGGATATCATGTCCATGTGCATTGCCGTCCTTTTCGTGTAATTATCATGTTAGAATCTATTCTCGTTCACCTCTTGAATATGCCACGAAAAAAGGATATAATAAGCGCAAGATTTGCGAAAAGGAGAACCCACAAATGGACATCAAGGATATACTCAAAACCTGTGACCACACCCTGCTGCGCGTCGACTGCACCTCGGCCGAAATTCGCGCGCTCTGCGATCAGGCCATCAAATATAACTGCGCCAGCGTCTGCATTCCGCCCTGCCACGTCGCGGGCGCGAAGTGCTACGTCGGCGACAAGCTCGCAATTTGCACCGTCATCGGCTTCCCCAACGGCTATATGACCACCGCCGCCAAGGCGTTCGAGGCCGAGGACGCCGTCAATAACGGCGCTGACGAAATCGACATGGTCATCAACCTCTCCATGGTCAAAGACGCCTGCTGGGACGCCGTCGCCAAGGACATTTCCGCCGTCCGCGAGGCCACGCGCGGCCACATCCTCAAGGTCATCATCGAGTGCTGCCTCCTCACCGAGGAGGAAAAGGTCAAGATGTGCCAAATCGTCTCCGAGTGCGGCGCGGATTATATCAAGACCTCCACCGGCTTTTCCAAGGGCGGTGCCACGCGCGAGGATGTCACCCTCATGCGCGCCAACTGCGCCGCCACCGTCAAGGTCAAGGCCGCCGGTGGCATTTCCAGCCTTGCCGACGCCGAGGATTTCATCGCCCTCGGCGCTGACCGCCTCGGCACAAGCCGCATCGTCAAGCTCGCCATGGAGCAGGAAAAGGCCGAGGGCGCGCCGAACGAAAATTATTGATTCTCCGGCTCGTCGCCGCCGCCTCGTGCGGCGGCGAACGCGTTTCTCAGCCGTGAACACACCCACAGCCCCGGCACACTCAGCCCCAGCCACATCAGCGCAAATCGCGGGCAAATCTGCCCCATCAGGTTGAGCCCCTGCGCCGAATAGTCCCATACGCCCAGCCCCAGCCTGATGTTCACCACGCACCCCGTCACAAATTCCACGCAGGTTATCACCGCCGCGCTCATCACGCACTTTTTCGCCCCGCTCATCCCCGCGCGGCTGATGCGATACATCAGCGCAAAGCACACCCCACCGCACAAAAGCATCGTCCAGTGCGTCCACCCGCGCCACAAAATTTCCAGCACCCCGTATATGACACCGCCCAAAACAAAAACCGCGAAATACTCCGCCAAGCCCCTCAACTCCGTTTGCTTTCTTTATGCCACTAGCATTTCCCCGACTGCGCCGTTTTATCACGGCGGCTAAAAAGAATCCTCGGCGCATATTGCGAAAAACCGCGAATAATTCTCTCAAAAAACTCTTGACAAGTGCGATGTGTTCGATTATAATAGCAAAGCTGAAAACAAAGAAGGTATGGTATCCGCCAGCCTCACCCGGCAGCGTTTGGCTCGCCGAGGTTAATAAGGACGCACCGGTTTCATGGCCGGAGAATGTGTTTTTTTATGCGCGGATGCTGTGCATCCGCGCTTTCTGCAATCATTTCATTCAATCTTTGTGCTGTTAACCGGAGGTGTTTTACAATCGCAAACGCTGTTCATCAAATCAACGAGGAGATCATCGACAAGGAAGTGCGTCTCATAGGGGCAGAGGGCGAGCAACTGGGCATCATGTCCGCGCAGAAGGCTCTCGAAATCGCCATTGAGCACGAGCTTGACCTCGTCAAGATCGCTCCGGGCTCCAATCCCCCCGTCTGCCGCATCATGGACTACGGCAAGTTCCGCTTCGAGCAGACCAAAAAGGAAAAGGAAGCCAAGAAGAATCAGCGCGTCATTGAGATAAAGGAGATTCGCATGTCTCCCGGCATCGACACCAATGACTTCAACACCAAGCTCAAAAACGCTCAGAAGTTCCTCGCCGACGGCGACCGTGTCAAGGCTTCCGTGCGTTTCCGCGGCCGCGAAATGGCGCATACGCAAATCGGCGAAACGCTTCTGCGCGACTTTGCGGCGAAGTGCGCTGATATCGCCAATCTCGACAAGCAGCCCAAGCTTGAGGGGCGCAGCATGTCCATCTTCCTTTCCCCCAAGCCCACCACGCCGCCCAAAAAGCCGGCCAAGCCCAAGCAGCCCAAGCCCGAACAGGCCGCCGCGCCTGCCGCCGAGGCCGAGGAAAAATAATTTTTTGTATACAGCAGGAGTATTCCCTGTATTAACCCAGTTACGGAAGGAGAAAATATCATGCCCAAACTGAAAACCCACAGCGGTGCAAAAAAGAGATTCAATCTCACCAAGTCCGGTAAAGTAAAGCGCGCACACGCGTTCAAGAGCCATATCCTCACCAAGAAGGACACCAAGCGCTGCCGCCGTCTGCGCTCCGAGGCTTATGCAGACGTTACCAACGAGGCCACCATCAAGAAAATGATCCCTTACAAATAAGGGCAGACGCTAATATAGGAGGATAAACACAAATGGCAAGAGTTAAAGGCGCAATGATGACCCGCAAGCACAGAAACAAGGTTCTCGGTCTTGCAAAGGGTTACTGGGGCAACAAGTCCCGTCACTATAAGATGGCAAACCAGCAGCTCATGAAGTCCGGCCGCTATGCTTACGTCGGCCGCAAGCAGAAGAAGAGAGACTTCCGTCAGCTCTGGATTACCCGTATTTCCGCAGGCTGCAAGATGAACGGCATGAACTACTCCACCTTCATGCACGGCCTCAAGCTCGCCGGTATCGACATGAACCGCAAGATGCTCTCCGAGACCGCCATCCACGATCCCGCCGCTTTCACCGCCCTCTGCGACATGGCCAAGGCCGCTCTCAACAAGTAAGATACTGTTGATATAAAAACCGTACCGCAAATCGCGGTACGGTTTTTGAAAATATTGCAAATTCTCAAAAGAACGGATAACCTAAAGGAGATTTAATTATGGCGGCTGAAGTCCTGACCTTTTACCCCAAGCACCCGTCCGACGCCAAAACCCGCATAATCGAAACCACTCCGATGCCCCTGCTTTCGTGCGAAAAGCCCTTTGATGTGAAGGCTCTGTATGATGAATTTCAGTCGGATGCGGATGTTTTTTTCAAAAAGTATGTTGACAAACGCTTTGAAGTCACCGGAATTGCCAAGAAAGTCGGCCCCGATGTCCACAATAAGCCGTCCATAGAGCTTTCCGACCGCGTCGACGGTCAGACCTTTGCCCTGACCATCTTTCCCACGGCCGAGCACTATGAAAAGGTTCACATAGGCGACAAAGTGACCGTCCGCGCCAACTATTTGGTGATGAGCAATCACTTCGGCACAGTGATGAAATTCAGCGAATTGCTCAGCGTGGAGAAGTGACCTAATTCCGCGTCATCACATATATCCACATAAATGCTAAGCCCCCGTACTGCAATTGCGGTACGGGGGCTTATGTGCGCCGTCGGGCAGAGGTATTACCCCTTGTACCCAATCTCGTCGGCGAGCTTTTTCTCTATGAACACCGTGGCGTTGCGGTGGAGCTTCATGAACGTGGCGGGGCACTTGGTGGTGATTTTGTCGTTCATCAGCAGTGCGCGCGCGGCGTCCTGCTTGTTGCCGGAGATTATCAGCAGCAGGCTCTTTGCGCGCATGATGTCGCCCATGCCCATCGTCACGGCGTAGCGCGGCACGTCGTCGCGCGTGGCGAAGAAGCGGGCGTTGGCGTCGATGGTGCTCTCGTCGAGCACTTCCTTGTGCGCGCCGTCATAAAGCACCTCGCCCGGCTCGTTGAAGCCGAGGTGGCCGTCCGGCCCGACGCCGAGCACCTGCAAATCCACATCGCTTGCCGCGAGCACGGCGTTGAACTCCGCGATGTTCGCCTCGACGTCGCCCGTGCCCTTGGCCACGTAGGTGTTGGCCTTGTCGATGTTGATGTGGTCAAAGAGGTTGCTGTCCATGAAATAGCGGTAGCTTTGGTCGTGCGTCGGCTCAAGGCCTACGTACTCGTCGAGGTTCACGCTCTTGACGTGCGAAAAATCAAGCCCCTCGTCGTGGCAGCGGCGCGCCAGCTCCTTGTACATGCCCACGGGGCTTGACCCGGTCGCGAGGCCGAGCGTGCACTCCGGCTTCTCGCGCACGAGCTTTTCAATCATATCCGCTGCCAGTGCGCAGCTTTTTTCATAGCTTTCCGAAACGATAACTTTCATATTTTTTCTCCAATCTGCCGCCGAACAGCCGGCGGCGGGCGACTCTGCCGACTCATCGGCAAGCCCTAATTCTAAGCAAAATTATACCCGCCCCGCGCGTCTCCGTCAAGAGAAATATGCGCCGTTCCCGCGCGTTGACCGTCTTTCCCAAATAAAAGGGGTTTACATATTCCGGCCGGTGTGGTAAATTCATCATCGGGCGCGCGGGAACATTTCGCCCCGCCGCGCGTCTAAACCGCATAACCCCGAAAGGAATGGACAAATATGAAGAAGAGAATTATTTCGCTTGTGCTGGCCGTTACGCTGCTCGCCACCCTCGGCGCGACGGCGAGCGCGGATAACATACAAAGCCGCGCGGTCATCGGCGCGGATCTCACGCCGGAGCAGGTCACGCAGGTTTATCAGGCGTTCGGCGTTCAGCAGGGGAGCGTCATTCAGCTCAACGTTACCAACACCGAGGAGCGCGCGTATTTGGAGGGCTATGTCGATTCCTCCATCATCGGCACACGTTCGATTTCCTGCGTGTATGTTGAGCTTCTCGGCGAAGGTTCGGGCATGAGCGTCACGACCAGCAATATCACCTGGTGCACTGCGGAGATGTACATTTCCGCCCTCGCCACCGCGGGCATCACCGACGCGCGCATCATCGTCGCCGCGCCCTTCGAGGTCAGCGGTACGGCGGCACTCGCCGGGATTTACAAGGCTTATGAAGACATGACCGGCCAAAAGCTCGACAGCCTCGCCAAGCTCGTCAGCACGCAGGAACTCACCATCACCGGCGAGCTTGCGCAGGAAATCGGCAGCATGGACTCCACCTCCATCGTCTCCGAGCTCAAGCTCATGCTCGACGAGACCAAAAACATGACCGACGCTCAGATTCGCGAGCAAATCGTCCTCATCGCCGCGCAGTATAACGTCACCCTCACCGACACGCAGATAAACCAGCTCATCACCCTTTGCCGCTCGCTGGAGGGGCTGGACGCCGACTCGCTCAAATCCCGTGTGGAGGAGGTTCAAAGCACCCTCAACAAAGTCTCCACGGCCAAAACTCAGGTCGTCGGCTTCGTCACAAGCGTGAAAAAGGTCGTCACCTCCGTCGCGAGCTTCTTTGAAAAAATCAAAGACATCATCGGCATGTTCTGATTTGCCCGAATAAAACATAAAAAGCTCACAGCAGACCCGAAAAGCCCGCTGTGAGCTTTTTTGCGCAAAAAATTGTTGATAATTCCAACCGTACACTATATAATGATAAAACAAGACATAATAATACATACCGCAGCACTCGGTGCGACGGCGCGTGTTTGCGAGTGCTAAGCGCACGCGATAATGAGAGGATGCAACAACATGAACGAAACAAAACAAAAGTGCCTCAAAAACTCGGCCACAGCGGTGACGCTCGTCATCGCCGGAATAGTCGCCGGGCTTTTGCTCTTGGCGCTCGTATATATGCTCCCTACTTGGCGCGTCAATTATCATATCGGCGAATCCATGTGGGATCTGAGATGGGAGAGCACGCAGACAAAAAGCGGCGAAATGCTCGATTATTTCACCGAGGGCTTCATGCTCAGCATCATTTACAATAAGGGTGACAGCTACGCCGAGGACATGCTCCTTGCCAAGTTCATGTCCGGCGAGAAGAACAACCCGCTCATCAATCTCTACGATTACATAACCCAAAGCCCGGACAACGCCTTCGCCCCCAAATCCTACGGGCGCTATTGGCACGGATATCAAACCGTGCTCACGCCGCTGCTCATTTTCTTTAACGTTGACCAAATAAAAACCCTCAACATGGCCGTGCAGCTTGTCCTCGTGTTCGCCATCGTCGCCCTGCTCGGCATGAGGCGGCGCGCGGACATGATAATCCCGTTTGCCGCGATGTATTTGACCCTCGCGCCCGTCTCGCTGTTTTACTCGTTCCAGTATTCCTCGACCTTTTACGTGATGTGCTTTTTGTCGCTCGCCGTCGCGTTGAAGTACGACAAATGGAGCTTCACAAGGCTGTGCTTCGCGTTCGAGGTGGCGGGCATCATGGAGGCGTTTTTCGATTATCTGACCTACCCCGCCGTGGCGCTTGCCGTGCCGATGATAATGTTCTTCGCGCTTGACGCGTCGGAGAGGAAAACGCTCGTGGAGAGAATAAAGCAGTTTGTGCTTCTGTGCGTTTCGTGGGTGTTCGGTTATATCGGCATGTGGTCGGGGAAGTGGCTTGTCTCCACCGTGTTCACCGATGAAAACATCATCGCCGACGCAATAAAAAATGTGAAGTTCAGAAGCTCCACCAGTCAGGGAACGGACGTTTTCAACTACGATTTGGCCGTGACGAACAATTTGAAATACCTCAACGAATCAAACGCCGGGCTGTTTCGCCTTTTGCTTGTTCTCTTGGTGGTCGTTTGGCTCGTGTGCATGCTGAATGCATTGCGCCGCAAGGCGGGCGCACTGCAAGCCACCGCCGCAAGCGCAGCGATAATCGCGCTCTGCTGCCTAATGCCCTTCGTCTGGTATGCCGGAACAATAAACCACTCCTATCTCCACGCCCCCTTCACCTTCCGCGAACTGTCCATTACCGTCTACGGCGCAATGACGCTGCTGTATCTCACACTGTACAGAAAACCAAAGCAAATACCCGACGCGGCTTGACGCGCGAGTTTTGCCTCTTGCGCAAATGCTCTTTTTGCGGTATCATACATACATGACAACAATTCCGGCAGCAGGGCGCGTGTCCTGCTGCCGGAACTCAGATTTTCCGTGTTCAGAGAGATGATTATGGCAAAGACAAAATGGGCGGAGATAAAGCCGCAGGTGCAAGAGGTTTGGCGGTTGAGTCTCCCGGCAATTTTAACTCAAATAACCACCATCGCCATGCAGTACATAGATTCTGCCATGGTCGGCGCGCTCGGCGCGGACGCGTCGGCGGCCATCGGCCTTGTCGCCACGGCGACCTGGCTTTTGAGCGGCGTGACCTACGCCGTGTCCGCCGGGTTTTCCGTGCAGACGGCGCACCGCATCGGCGCCGGCGACAACGCCGGGGCGCGAACCGTCGTGCGCCATGGGCTTGTTTCGGCGATCACCGTGTCGGGGCTGATGGGGCTTGGCGCGGCGGGCATATCCGGCGCTCTGCCGGTGTGGCTGGGCGGCGCGGAGGAGATAACCGCCGACGCGTCGGCGTACTTTTTCGCTTTCGCCCTCATGCTCCCGTTTTCACAGCTCAACTCAATGACCTCGTCGTTTTTGCAGTGCTGCGGCGACATGGTTACGCCGAGCATATTAAACGCCGTCATGTGTGTGCTGGACGTCATTTTCAACGCCCTGCTCATACCGCGCTATGGCGTCCTCGGCGCGGGCTTGGGCACGACGCTTGCCTGCGCCGTGACGAGCATGCTGATGCTGTGGTTTTGCTGTGTGCGCAATTCAACCCTGCGCCTCAAGCGCGGCGAAAAAAGCCCGCTTGATATTGATATTATCATGAATGCCGTCAAAATCGGCGCGCCTGTCGCCGTGCAGGAAATTGCAATGAACGGCGCGCTCGTCGTGGCCACCATGATAATCGCCCCGCTCGGCACGGTCGCCATCGCGGCCAATTCATTTGCCGTTACGGCTGAAAACCTGTGCTATATGCCCGGCTTCGGCATCGCCTCCGCTGCGGCAACCGTCGTCGGGCGAAGTGTCGGCGCGGGGGATGCCGCCCTTGCCAAGCGATACGGCAATATTTGTACCGCCTTGGGCGCAGCGCTTTTGGCGCTGTTCGGCGCGGTGCTGATGTTTGCGTGTCCGCTGCTTTTCCGCTTCCTCACGCCGGATTTGGCTGTGCGCGAGCTTGCCGCGCAGGTGCTGAGAATTGAGCTGTTTGCCGAGCCGCTGTTCGGCGTGTCCATCGTGGCGGCGGGAGTGCTGCGCGGCGCGGGGGACACCCTTGTGCCGAGTCTATTGAATTTGGGCAGTATATGGATAGTCCGCATCGGCCTCGCGCTCATACTTGTCGAGCCGTTGGGACTGCACGGCATGTGGCTCGCCATGGCCACAGAGCTCTGCGTCCGCGGTCTTTTGATGCTCTACCGCCAGCATACATCGAAGTATTACAGCGCGTATAATAAATAAGGACTGCGCCTCCGGCCAATCACCGGAGGCGCAGTATTTTTATCTCACCTTTTCATACAACACAAATTCAGCGTTTTCAAATATCTCCTCAAACCGGCCGTTGCCTTCGTCTTTTAGTTGGTCTTCGCCGACTTGGGCGCAGGTCAGGAAGTAGTCGACCTCGTCGAGACTGTGGCTATTAGAGTTGGTGCATATCGACAGGCGCCCGGTGTTCAGATACATCGCGCGCGGCTTTTCAAAGCCGATTACTGCGTCATCAGGCGTGTTTGTAATGATGTAGTTGTAAATCTCGCGAGCGCAGGGGGAGTAAGCGTACATGCTGTAAAAATCCCAAGGGCCACTGGGGACAAGCGGCTCATCGTGGGCGCGCTCATATTCAATCCCGCGCACGGCGGAGGTCAGCGTGAGAGCACAAGCACAAACCGTGCACAAAACACCCAGCGCGCGGCAAATCCGTGTCAGACGAAGTGCATCGATAGGCTTCGTCAAAAGACAGGCGAGCCGTCTGCACACGTGCCCAATGTACACAGGAACGACAATCAAAACCGGGTATATATAGCGTGTGCCCTGATTGTACGGCAGCATGCAGACGACTATCATGTAGGCGATCATAAATAGCGTAAGATGAAGCTCACGTTTGAAGCCATCGAGAATCAGCCCACCAAGCGCAAGCAACAGCGTTATGGTGACGAGCGCTTCGGAGAAGATGTCGCAACGATGAGCGATTATGCCGTAGGTGTCCTCGCCGGTTTCGGTCATCATTGCCCACAGCTTGCCCACCCAATTCATGGCCGCGTCATCGAATATGAGTTTCGAGAAAGTTCGCAGTTGATTATAATAACCCACAAGGTTATTGATAAATGTTTGAAATGTAAATCCGGCTAAATCGCTCGTATTGCCGGTGGCAGGGGAGAGGATTGCCTCGGAAACGAGTTTCAGCACGAGAAACACTGCAAAAGGAAGCAGAATAACCGCAAGCTCATTTTTGAGCTTAATGCCTTCCGGTCTTTCACGCCGTTCACGTATAAGGAAAGCAACACACGCCACGGCACAGGCGAAAAGAATGCTGATTCCGTTCAAACGCACTTCATAGGTATACCACAAGGCCGCGCCCAGCATAAAGCCGAGCGCAAGCCGTCGACTTTGCCGTTTTTCGTCGAGAAAGACCTCCAGCACGAACAGCGACAGCATGGCGAAAAAGAGAAACACCATGTCGCTATACAGCGTGTTTATAAAAACGCGAAATTCATAACACGCGCAGAAAAGAAAACTCAACAGGAAAGAGATCGTTTTTCCGAATCTGCGACGGAGAAACAGATACATCACCCCGGCGAGGAGCGCCAACGCTATTGCCGACGGAATTTTATAGTATATAATCGACGAAAACGCAACGCGGTCAAAGCCGACCAGCTTATAAACCAGCGCCAGCAGGAGCGGGTATCCCCAAACGTACACCAATGACCCGTCAAGCGCCTCATCGGGCAGCTCGCTTGGGTGCATAATCACATTGAGCGCAGCTTGTTCGTCCAAACGCCCCTCTGTAATAGCAATGCCTTCAGTGATATATGCCGCCCAGTCGTCGTCCCAGTAGCAGGTGTTAGTCAACGCCATAAATGACACTGTTAAAATTGAGATAACTAAGAGAGCGAAAAGCAAATAATCTGTTTTCTTGTATCTCATAAGCAAGCATTCCTTTGCAACAATATACGGTCAGTCTTTTATCTTTTCATACAACACAAATTCTTCGTTCGCAAACACGGCTTCAAAGCCGTCGCCGCCGGCAAACTGCCTGTCGGGGAAGTGGGTGGAATATAGGCAATAATCCACATCGTCGAGGCTGTGGCCGTTGACGTAGGGATAAACCGACACGCGCCCGGTGTTCAGATAAAGAGCACGCGGCTTGACAAAGCCGATCAACGCGTCCGGCGGCGTGTTATCCATGATGTAATGATAGCTCTCCAGCGCGTAGGGGTCGTAGGCTTGGCCGAGTGACGCGTCACTATCGCCGAAGGCGTGCTTATACGCGCTGTTGCGCATTGCCGAGGCAAAGCACAGCACACACAGCGCGATTGCAAGCCCCGCGCCGACACTGCGCGCAATGCTGCCGTCCTTCGGCGTCAGCAGGCGCGCACCGAGCCGCGCCAAACGCACCAAGGCGTGACTCAAATAGAGCGGGACAAGCATCAAAACCGGGTAAATATATCTCACGCCCTGATTGTACGGCAGCATGCACACCACAAAAAGATAAACAAGCACAAAAACCGTCAAATGCGCCTCGCGCTTGAACCCGTCGAGCACCAAACCCACAAGGGCAAGCAAAAACGTCAGCGCGACCAAAACCTGACTGAGCGCAAAGCAAAAGCCCCCAACCGCGTCGCCTGCGCCGCCGAACACGGCGCACAGGAGCTTGCTGAGCCAATTGACAAACGGGTCATCAAAAATGAGAACCAGCCACTCGCCCGCAACGCGGTAATACGTGGCGAGGTTGAAGAAAAAGTTTGCCACCGTGACCCCGGCCAAATCGCTTGTGTTCGAGGTCGCCGGAGCGAGGATTGCCTCGGAAATGAGCTTCATCACGAGAAACAGCGCGAACGGGAGCAAAATCACGGCAAGCTCATTTTTGAGCCGAAAGCTTTCCGCCTTTTCGCGCCGAGACCGCACAAAATACACAACACACGCCACGCCACACGCGAAAAGTATGCTTATTCCGTTCAGCCGTGTTTCGTACATCAGCCACAGCACCAGCCCAAGCGCGATGCCCGCGCCGATTCTGCGGCGCGTATCCCTCTGCGCGAGGAAAACCTCAACCATGAGCAGCGAGAAAAACGCGAGAAAAAGAAAAACAATGTCACTGCACGGCGTATTGATTGTCACTCTGAATTCATAACACGCGCAGAAAAGAAAACTCAGCAGGAAAGAGAGCGTTTTCCCGACCCTGCGGCGGAGAAACAGATACATCACCCCGGCGAGGAGCGCCAGCGCGATTGCTGAGGGAATCTTATAATAAATGATGGACGAAAACGCAACACGGTCAAAGCCGACCAGCTTATAAACCAGCGCCATCAGCAGCGGGTATCCCCAAACGTACACCAATGACCCGCCGAGCGCCTCATCGGGCAGCTCGCTTGGGTGCATAATTACGTTCAGCGCTGCTTGTTCGTCCAAGCGCCCCTCGGCGATGGCGATGCCCTCGCTTATGTACGCCGCCCAATCGTCGCCCCAGTAGCAGGTGCCGTCAAGCGCCATGAGCGACAGCGCCAAAATCGCGCACACCAGCACGGCGAATAGCAAATAATCTGTTTTCTTGTATCTCATAGGTAGATTATCCTTTTAGCTTAGTATACCTATTATATAACAAATCATAGAAAAGTAAATGAAAAAATTCGCCGATTCTGCGCAATAAACGCCGGGCGTTGCGAAAACTTGGTGTTGGGTCTTGCCCGAAAAGCGAAAATAGTATATAATTATTCGATAATATGCCGAAAGGCGCGATTAAATCGGCGAGACTTAAGAAAGGGGAGAGCACATGGCCGCAAAGATTATCGAGGCGAAAGCCGTGACCCTCTCGAATATGCGTGGGGGCGGAAACGCGCTTGCGGGGCTTTCTTTTGAAGTCGCCGAGGGCGAATACTTGGCCGTGCTGGGCAAAAGCAACAGTGGCAAGAGCGCGCTTGCGCATGCGCTCAACGCCACGCTCCCCCTCGCCGGGGGTGAACTGCGCGTGGCGGGGTACGACGTGCGCGACGATAAGCGCCGCGGCCAAATCCGCCGCAGCTGCGGCGTGGTGTATGCCGACATCGAAAGCTGCTTTATCTCCTCGCATGTCTATGAGGAACTGTCATTCGCGCCGCGCGCTTTCGGCGTCGAGGCGGACAAAATTCCCGCGCGTGTCGCCGCCGCGCTTGACGCGGTGGGCATGAGCGGGTATGAGCGCCGCTCGCCCCAGCTTCTGCCCGCAGGGCAGCGCGCGCGCATCGCGCTCGCCGCCATACTCACGGCAGAGCCGGAGATTATCGTGCTCGACTCCGTGACGGAGTGCTTGCCGCCCGATGAGCGGCGGGAGTTTTTGAAAACCGTGTCGTGCCTGCACGAGAGCGGGCGGACGATAGTATTGCTCACAAACAACGCCGAGGACGCCTTGGCGGCGGATCGCGCGATGCTTCTCGCCGACGGGCGCAAGCTCGCCGAGGGCGCGCCGCGCGAGCTGTTTGCGGATGATGAGCTGATGGACAAGGCGGGGCTTGCCGCGCCGTTTGCCGTGCGCGCGGCGAAAGAGCTTGCGCAAAGCGGTGCATGGCAGGGCGAAATCCCGCTCACGATTGAGGAATTGGTGGCGGCGGTATGCCTATAAAGCTTGAAAATGTTACATACAGCTATCCCCGCTGTGCACTTCCCGCCGTCGGCGGCGTGACGCTTGAAATTCAAGACGGGGAATACCTCGGCATAACCGGCGCGCACGGCAGCGGCAAAACCACGCTGCTCAACCTCATTGCGAGGCTTATTAAGCCCGACGAGGGCGCGGTGTGCCTCGACGGCGCGGACATAAACGCGCGCCGATTTGACCGCCGCGCCCTGCGCGACGCGGTCGGCTATCTCATGGAGCGCCCCGAACGCCAGCTTTTTGAGACCACGGTTTCGCGCGACGTGGGCTATGCCCTGCGCGGCGCGGGGCTGGCGCAAGATGACGTGACCGAGCGCATTCGCGAGGCGCTTGCCCTCGTGGGGCTTGAATATGACGCCCTTGCCGACAAAGCCCCTCTCGCCCTGCCGCGCGATGTTCAGCGCCGTGTGGCCTTGGCCGGGGTGCTTGCGGCGAAGCCGCGTGTGCTGCTGCTTGATGAGCCGTTTCAGGGGCTTGACGACCCCGACCGTCGCGCACTTTTGACCCTTTTGGACACGCTCAACGCGCAGGGGACGACCATCGTCGTCGCCACGCACGACAGCGACGCCCTTGCCGAGCATGCCCGGCGCGTGGCTGTCATGCGCTTCGGCGCGTTCATTCGCGACGGGCGCGCAAAGGACATATTTTCCGATTATTATGACCTCGTGCGCAACGGCGTCACCGTGCCGACAGTGCGCGAGGCGGTGCAGCGGCTGCGTGAGCGCGGCGTGGACATGCCCGGCAACATCATCGACTTTGACCAGCTCACCGACCGCTTGAAAATACTCATGTGGAGGAAAGAAAAATGATGAGCCTCCCCACCGGAATGTATCGCCCCGGTTATTCCGCGATACACGGCCTTGACGGCGCGGTGAAGCTTGTCTGCTTCATTCTCCTCGCCGTCGGCACTGCGGCGGCGAACAGCGCGCCCGGTGCTGTGGCGGCCGTCATCGTGACGGCGTCGATAATATATCTCGCCCAGCTCCCCGCCGCCACGGCGCTTGAGCCGCTCGCCCGCCTTTGGGGCTTGCTCGCGCTCATTATAATCGTGAACGCTTGCTTTTCCGCGCCGGAAAATGCAGTTATTAGATATTGGATATTCGCGCCCTCACTCGGTGCGCTTATAAACGGCGCGGGGCTTGCTCTGCGCGTGGCGCTCATCGCCGTGCTGGGCAACGTCCTCGTTGCCACGACCTCGCCCCTGACCCTTGCCGATGCTCTGCGCCGCCTCATCTCGCCCCTTGGCCGCCTCGGTGTGCCTACGGGGGAGATCGGCTTGACCTTCGCCTGCGCCATCGGGCTTATCCCCGCGCTTTATGCCGAGGCGGACGGTGTTCGCCGCGCGCAGACGGCGCGTGGCGCGCGCTTTGAAAGCCGAAGCTATTTTGAAAAGCCGCGCACGGTGCTCCCGCTTGCCGTGCCGGTGCTTGTCGCGGCCTTTCGCCGCGCCGATGCACTCGCCGACACGATGGAGGCGCGCGGCGCAGACTGCGCCATACCGGGGGAGGGGAGCGAGCGCGCGAGCCTCACCGGGGCGGACGGCGCGGCGCTCATGGTCAGCGCGGCGGTGTTCGCGCTGGAGCTTATAATACTCTGATAGGTTGAATTGATGCCATGTCCAAGGTAAAAAAAGCGATGATAACGGCCGTGTGCACGGCGCTTTGCGTGGTGCTGGCGATGGCGTTTCGCGCCTTGCCGGGCGGCGGCGCGATTTACGGGCCGCTTATATTGCCCGTGCTCCTCTGCGCGCTCGTTTGCGGGGCGGGGCGGGGCGCGCTGTGCGCCGCGCTGGGCGTGACGCTTTCTGCCGTCATCAACGGCTCGCCCACGGCGGCGCTTTTCGTGCCGGTTATGTGCGAATGCGTGTGCTGCGGCGCGTCGGCGGGGCTTGTTGCGTCGCGAGCGCCGTTTGGCGAGCGCGCCACCTATGCCGCCGTGCCGACCGGGCTTATTCTCGGCCGCGTCGCGGGCGGCGTTGTCGAGGCCGCGCTTTTCGCCCCCGACATGCCCGGCTTTGCCGTGTGGGCGGCGGGCTATCTCGCGGCGAGCCTGCCGGGGCTTATCGTGATGCTTGTGCTTGTGCCGGCGCTTGTGCGCGCGCTTGACGCGGCGTCGGTCATTCCGGCGGCCAATCCCGCAAAGGAGCAGACAGATGGAGATTAAAAAAAGAAGAGTCGAACATATTGACACCATGCGCGGCGTGTGCCTTTTGCTGGTCAACTACTTTCATTCCGGCATCAGCCTCGCGTTTTATCAGTATGTCTCCGGAATATGCGTCCACCCGTTTTTGTTCTTGGCGGGGTATTTCTACAATGACAAGCACTCCCTGCGCGACACCTGCCGCAAAAAGGTTCGCACAATGCTTTTCCCGTATTACGTTTTCGGCCTCGGCTATTACCTGCTGTGGCTCATCGCCTTCGCCGGGGGCGACCGGGACATTATCGAGCCTCTCCGCTCGGTGCTGTATATGCCCACGGGCGCGTTCCCGATTGAGCCGTCGATTTACTTTCTCCCCATGATGTTCGGCGCGAGCATGATTTTCGCCGTCGTCATCAAGTGCGTCAAGCCCGAATGGGCGCGCTGTGTCATTCTCTTGGCCTTGACCTATCTCGGCAACCGCTGGACAAGCCTGTTTGACTTCCGCCTGCCCATGTCGCTTGACTGCGCGCTCGCGGTGCTGATTTACTTTTATCTCGGCTATCATGGCCGCGCGATTTTGCGCCTGACGGACAAAATCATCGCCTCGCTCAACTCGCGTTTCCTCGCCTTTGCGCTGTATTTGGCCGTCGCGGTCATCAACTATATCTGCATCGTCGGCAACTTTATCCCCAATCTGCGAAACGGCGTGTGGAGCAATATAACCTTCACCCACCTCAACACCTGCGTCACCATGCTTTTGTGGGTTTATTTCTTCCGCTGGTTTGAAAAGCCGCGCATATTCGCGCCTTTCCGCCGCATCCTCAAATACATCGGCGAAAACTCCATGACCTTTATGTGCTTCAGCCACGTTGGGCTGTACGCGGGGCTGTTCGTGGTCAACTGTTTGCCGGTCACGGGCGCAGTGCACGGTGTGCTCTATTATATCCTCGGCACACTCGCCGTCGTGCCGATAGTGTTCGTGTTCAACAAAACCAAGCTCCGTTATATTTTCGGAAAATAGGGGAGGGGACAACATGATAAAAGACATCTATCTCAAAGCCGCCGAGCTGCACGGGCATTGCTGTCCGGGGCTTGCCATCGGTGTGCGCGCCGCGGCGGAGGCCGTTGAGCTTTTGGGCGTGACGCGCCGCGGCCATCATCTTTACTGCATTGCCGAAAGCGCCATGTGCTATCTCGACGGCATCCAGTGGGTCTTCGGCAGCACCGCCGGCAACCGCAACCTCGTCGTGCGCGAGCGCGGCAAAACCGCCTTCAACTTTTATGACCGCGCCTCCGGCAAGAGTGTGCGCTTGCTCGCAAAGCCCCAGCCCGCCGGGCTCAGCCGCGAGGAGAAAACCGACTTCATCCTCGCCGCGCCCTTTGATGAGGTTTTCGTCAAAACCCCTGTGCGCTTCATCGCCCCGCCGGATGTCCACGTCCGCCATGAGGCCGCCAAATGCCCCCTCTGCGGCGAGGAGTGTGCCGAGCCGTTTTTGCGCGTCAAAAACGGCGTGACAATCTGCCTCGACTGCGCCGAAAAAGAATAACCGACACCGAAGCCACCTGCCCCTGCGCGAAAAATCGCGCAGGGGCATTTTCTATGCCGCTTACTGCCGCCCGATACTAACGCCGACGGGCTTGTCATACTATTATTTCAAAAGGAGTGATAAGCTTGATTGATTTCAAACGGATTATTCAAAAGAGCCGCCCGGTGCTGTCGGGAATCGGGCTGGTGCTGGCGGTGGCGGCGATGTTTTATGTGGTCAGCAGTCCTGCCATCGTGGGCGTCTCCGCCGCCGCGCGCAGTCTCCCGGTCTATTCCGTCCAGCGTGATGACAAGGTGGTGGCGCTGTCGTTTGACGCGGCCTGGGGCAACGAGGACACCCAGCAGCTCATTGACATTTTGGAAAAGTACGCCGTCAAGACCACGTTTTTCGTCGTCGGCGACTGGGCGGAGAAATACCCGGACTCCGTCCGTGCCCTCGCCGACGCCGGGCACGAGGTGATGAACCATTCCTCCCACCATGCGCACTTTTCCCAGCTCAGCGATGAACAAATCGCCGCCGACCTTGCCGCGAGCAACGAGCGCATCGCCGCCATCACCGGCGTCTCGCCCACGCTTTTCCGCTGCCCCTACGGCGAATATGACGACCACGTCATTCAGGCCGTGTCAAATGCCGGCATGACGGCAGTGCAGTGGAACGTGGACAGCCTCGACTGGAAGGGCATTTCCGCCGATGAAATCACCTCCCGCGTCCTCAAAAACGTCACTCCGGGCAGCATCGTCCTTTTTCACAATGCCGCCGAGAACACCCCGGAGGCTCTGCCCGCCATTTTGGAGTCTCTCCTTGCCGACGGCTATTCCGTCATTCCCGTCTCGCAAATCCTCCTCACCGGCGACACGGTCATTGACCACACAGGCCGCCAGTGCCCCGCGTCGAAAAATGCCATTTGAAATGCCCATACATCCTTCGCCCCGGCACGGAAGAATATTCCGTGCCGCTTATAGCTAATAAGCAATCGGTGTCGGACTCCCATCAGTTATATCGCACAAGTTTTGCGCCGAGTTGACATAATTCTATCACGGGTTTAGGTGATTTTGACGAATAAATTGATAAAAAATGAACAGCATATAATTGTCAGTTCCCCGAAAGCGTTGAAAACACTGAATTTTTTGAATCGTCGTCCATTCGTCAAACTGCACAACACATCTACTGAAAGTCTATAAATGCTTAGGGGAATTATACAATTTTCCGCGCCCTAATTCTCCGACGTCCGCGTTAAAGTTTTGATATCATAATATCACAAAATGGTGGTCACTCTCCGAGCGCGCAGGAGAACCCCCGGCGGTGGGCGCGAAAGCGCCACTCCGCAGCCGAGGCCGTCGCGGCAAAGGCCGCGCGTCCCATCATGAAATTCTTTTATACTTTATAGGAGGAACCATGAAAGGTATTTGCGTTCGCAGTGAAATCAATCCCCTCAAGAAAGTTCTGCTTCACCGTCCCGGCAAGGAGCTGCTCAATCTGACTCCCGACCGTCTGCCGGAGCTTCTTTTTGATGACATCCCTTTCCTGAGCGTTGCCCAGCAGGAGCATGACGCATTCGCCAACATCCTGCGCGATAACGGCACCGAGGTTGTCTATCTCGAAGACCTCATGACCGATGTTCTCAGCCTCCACCCCGAACTGGTTGAGCCGTTCCTCTACCAGTGGATGAGCGAGGGCAACATCAAGACCCGCCGTTGGCAGGACAGGATTTACGATTACATGACCGAGACCTTCAAGGGCAAGGCTCTTGTCGAAAAGACCATGGAAGGCCTGACTCTCAAGGAAATGGGCGGCCCGTCCGCATACTCCCTGCAGGATCTCGTCGCCCCCGTTGATGACCTCGTCATCGACCCCATGCCCAACCTCTACTTCACCCGCGACCCGTTCGCTTCCGTCGGCACAGGCGTGTTCCTGCACAAGATGCGCTACCCGACCCGCTGCCGCGAGACCATTTACGCCGATTACATTTTCAAATATCACCCCGACTTCGAGGGGCTCATCACCCGCTACTATGACCGCGACTTCCACGCCAACATCGAAGGCGGCGACGTCCTCAACCTGACCGAGGACACCCTGGCAATCGGTATCTCCCAGCGCACCAGCCCCGACGGCATCGAGCTTGCCGCCCGTCAGCTGTTCTCCGACCCGAACGCCAAGATCCGCACCGTGCTCGCGTTCGACATTCCCAACTGCCGCGCGTTCATGCACCTTGACACCGTCTTCACTCAGATTGACGTCAACAAGTACACCATCCACCCCGCGATTCTCGGACCTCTCACCGTGTACGAAATCACTCCGGGCAAGGACGATCCGACCGATCTCGTCATCCGCCGCATCGACTCCGACCTCAAGCACATCCTCGA
>CAZUSM010000009.1:0-29263 GCA_964623675.1 uncultured Oscillospiraceae bacterium | reverse complement strand
ACGAGCACCAACCCGGACACGAGCACAAACCCGGACACGAGCACCAATCCGGACATGAGCACCAACCCGGACACAAGCACCAATCCGGACACGAGCACCGACCCGGATAAGAGCACCGACCCGGATAAGAGCACCGACCCGGACAATAACCCCAACCCGACCACACCCGCACCCCTCACCTTGACCCGTTCGGCTCAGCCCACGACTTTCGCCTCCACCGCCGACCCCGGCACGACGCCGCCCGTCGCCGCCGACCCCGACACCGGCGAAGAACCGGACGCTTACGCCATTCCCGCGGGCAGCGCGTATATCCGCGAGATAAGCAAGGAAGTCAAGTACACCAACTCCTCCGAGAAAAATGCCATCACCACGGCCTTGGAGCATGCCCTCACCTATCTCAAGGACATTGAGGACAAAAAGGAAGGCTATGCCGACAAAGAGCGCGTTGCGACCATCGTCGTTGAAGACGGCGTGTATCAAGGCGGCGTCGATTTGAGCAGCAAGTCGACCGACTCTGCCCTCACCGCGGTTCTTGCGCAGCTTCTCGGTCTTCGTGATAAAAATACCACTGCCGAGACAACCCCGCCCCCGATGACCATCCGCATCGTGGCGCACGACGCGATTGACGAGGGCGAAAACGGACAAATCACCTTCACCCCCGACTCTGCGGGCAACGTCAAGGTTGAGGGCGCGATCAACATCGACATTGACGGCCTGAACACCCTGCTCGCGGGCATATATCTTTCCACGCGCGACAAGGTCACCATCGCCAACGCCGAAACCGTCACCTATTACGGCACGAGCCAGGACGATGTCATTGACCTCGACATCGCCAACGTCTATTCCGCCGTGACCGTCGACAGCGGCGGCGGCAACGACACCGTCACCGCGCAAATCACAAAGCGACCCAACGCCGGTGCAAAGGTTGGCATCAGCCTTGACGGCAATACTGTCGACACTATTAAAGATATCTCCGATCAATTCAGCGCGCTTGAATCCCTCAATGATTTGAGCAAGATTACCGACGAAGGCGTCAAAAACGCCCTCACCGATATTGTCACTTCGCTCAAAGATAAACTCGCCGAGAGCATTACATCCTCTGTCGACGAACAAAACACCGTCAACGTCAACATCAAGCTCGGCGGCGGCGAGGACAGGGCGAACATAAAGCTCATCGACAGCAGTGACATTCTCTTGGCCACCGAGGTCAGCACCACCGGCTCTGCCGAGGCCGGTTCGTCCGCGCTCCCCATTGCGTACAACTTCGGCTTCGACATTGACCTGAGCGCGGCGGACATCGACATCGACGGCGGCGACGGCGACGACACCATCACCGTCACCGGCGGCCGCAAGCTCAGCTTTGCCAACAATCTCCTCAAAGCGTTCATTGACTATGTGCAGGAACAGCTTGTAGTAAAAACAAACCTCCCCGCGACGAAGGTTGACGTCACCGGCGGCAAGGGCGACGATGTCATCACTGTTGACACCACCGCGGCTTTCTCCGTCTGGGGCGAGGCCACGGTCAACGCGCACGGCGATGACGGCTTTGACCGCCTCCACCTGACCGGCAAGCTCAATAAAGACAAGGCTGAAGCCGATAGAATCAAGGTAAACCCCGACCAGACCGAAATCGACATTCAGGCGCTTGCGCAGGTCAGCATTCTCCCCAATGAGACGGACGCGCTCAGCATTGACTTCACCAAGCTCCTCAAAATCATTATAAGCCGCATCGACGCCCTGACGGACGCGCTTTTGAACAAGCCCACCGTCAACGTTGACACGCTTTCCGAGGGCAGCACCCTCCAATCCTTCACCAACTACGTCGTCCCCACCACGGACGCCTCGCGCGACGTGTATGACGACGAGGGCAAGCTCAAAGAAACCATAGAATATAAGCAGGTCGACTTCGCTCTTGCCGACCGTGGCCTCGTCGTGCCCACGAGCGGGCTGCTTTTCACCAACATCGTCCTGCAAGAAAACCTCAGCAAGCCCCTCACCGACAGAATCGGCATCAAGCGCCTGCTTGCCGATGGGGTGAACGTCGTCATCCTCGGCGACAACATTGACGTCCTCGGCGACGGCGATGAAAACACCGTCGACATCAAGGCCAAAAACCTCATCCTCTCCGTCTACGGCGAGGACACGCCCTATGACGGCAAAGCCGTGAACGAGGTGGTCTATAAAGATGACCTCAATCCCGACAACGATGTCACATTCCAACTCGGCCTTTATAACGCCGGGCGCGATGTGTCCATCAATATATTCGCGGGCAGTGAAATCGTCACAACTCAGGCGGTTGACCTTGCCGCGCGCCTTGTGCTCAACAAGGGCTTCATCCCCGGCGCGGAATATATCGCGAATATAAAAGAGTTCAACCCCGTCACGCTCAAATTCGGCAACGCAGATATTATAATAGAAGGCAACATATACGCCGGGGGCTATGTCCGCGCTGTGGCGGATGTTGACGTCACAATCGACGCCAGCAATGAGCTTTTGGCCGTCGCCATCCCCATCACCATGGCCGTCTCCGCCGGCCACAGCAAGGTCATTGTCGGCGGCGACGCGATTGTCAAATCCGGCTATTTCCCCGGTGATGCAAGCAAAAGCGAAAACGCGGGCGTGCTCCTCTCGGCCAACTCCCGCAATGACCTCACCGCCTACACCTTCGGCGGCTCGACCCACTTCTCCATCTCCCTCACCGTCGTCAAGTTTGAAACCCTCGCCAAAATCACCGGCAACGCCTCTGTCAACTCCGGCGGCGGCATGAAGCTCTTGGCATCGAGCGTTGTGGAATCCACCAGCTACGCCACGGGCAAATACACCGACGTCTGGAATGTTAAGCCGCGCACCGGCGTTTACGTCGCGGGCAACTTCATCTTCAATGACACTCAGGCCGTCATCGACACCACCAGGGGCGTCGAGGCCGAGGGCGATGTTGATGTCGTCTCCTTTGCCGACGCGCGCGCAAGCACCGTCTCCCTTGCAATTCCTTTCAACGGTGAGACCGATGCGTCCGCGCAGATCACCCCGTTCAACATGCTCGACTTCATCCCCGCCCTCCTGGGCACGGAGAACAGCGAGAAAACCGGCGTCGACAAAGCCGTCGACAAAAACAAAACCATCTTCAACGACGCGAGCAAGACCTCCGCGGATGAAAAAGAGGAAAATCCGGGTTCGAGCCAGTTCATGGGCGCGCTCGCCGTCGGCTATGTCGAGAATAACAACCTCGCCAAAATTCACAGCCGCACCGTCAAGGCCGGCGGCGCGCTCAATCTCCGCGCCACGGCGTCCTCCGTCTCCCGCCTGACCTCCGACGGCTCGCTTTACCGCACCCCGTCTCTGCTTGGAGAAGGGGATGTCATAAAGGGCGTTTATTTGACAAAGGAAGACGTCCCCAAGAACGCGATAGGCGCGGCCATCGGCATTGAGGTTCTCATGCACAGCAATGAGGCCATCATTTCCCACACGGACATCAATGACAACAAGGCCATCAGCCCCGCCATCGAGGCCAAGTCCCTCAGCGCCGTGGCCAACACGCTCGCGGCTGATTCCGAGGTGATTGTCAAGTCCGGCCACTCGCCCAACGACCCGAACGTTAAAATCGCCATCACCGGCGCTGTCGCCGTGCACGTGGCCAATGTCAACAACTGCGCCACCCTCGGCATCGCCACTTATAATATCAACGGCGGCGACGTCGCCGTCATCGCGACCGGCCGCGGCAATTACATCACCGTGGGCGACGCCTCCGGCAAGCGCACCACCGCCAAAATCCCCGTCGGCCCTGTCACCATCCCCCTCGCCCCCTCGTTCCAGATGAGCGCCGCATCCACCGGCGTGGGCGCAGGCGTCGCGGTCGAGGTCATCAACATTGACTGCTTCGCCATCGTCGCGGACTATGCCGACTTCGGCAAGGCGCAGCAGGATGCCAACGACAAAGATAAATACAACACGGCGGAAAACCCCGTTGTTTACCTCGGCTCGTTCACCGTCCTCGCCGACTATTTTGCCGACTTCTATCTTGAAGCGGCGGCCGGCGCAATGGGCGGCAAGAGCGTTGTCCCCGTCGTGGCCGTCACGGTCAGCAGCGTCAACACCAAGGCCACCGTCGGCAGCTATAATTATAATAAGAAGAATTACGTCACCCACCTCACCGGTGACCTCGCCGTCACGGCCAACACCTTTGCCGACCGCGTCATGAACGTCAACGCAAAGGCCGTCGGCGCGTCAGCCGGCGCGGGCATGGCCGTTGGCCTCTCCGTCATCACCGACTCTGCCGAGGCGCTCCTCGCCCGCAGTGTCAAGGCCAACGGCGTCAACGTCGCCGCCGAGTCCGTCAGCCGCATCAAGCAGACCGTTTTCGCCGGCGCCACCGGCGCCACCCCCAGCCCCGTCCCCGCCACGGGCACACCCACCGGCACGACTCTTGGTGACTTCACCGGCAGCTCCGACGAAGTCGGCAAAAAGAGAGACAACACCACCGGCGGCTCTCCTGACACCACCAACTCCCTCAACCCCAACAGCGAGGCCGAAAAAACCGCCAAAAAGAACGAGGGCGTCCTCGCCAAGCTCGCGGGTCAGCTCGGCTCGCTCTCCGGCAAAAGCACCACCCTCAACTCCCTGAAGGTCAGCTCCATGACGCAAAAGCGTCCCGCCATGCAGACCACCGAGGGCGGCGTCCAAGTCGCGGCCAGCATCGCAACCAATGTCCACTTCAACTCTGCCAAGGCCACCATCGCCGACGGCCTCACCGTCGAGTGCACCGGCTCTGTCGCCGTCACCGCCCTTGAAGACACCGACGCCGTCATTCGCGCCGACTCCACCGCCAGCAACGCCGCCACCGGCGTGGGCGCAGCCGTGGCCGTCAACTACGTCGAGTATGAAAACATCGCTTATGTCGGCGCGAGAAAGATAACCGGCTCTGACCTCACCATCCGCGCCGACGTCCTCGAAGCGGAAACCCTCCGCTCCGTCGAGGAAATCCTCACCGAGCTAATCACTTATCTTGCCAATGTAAACGACCCCGATATATTCATAAACGCACTCCTCAAAGCGAATAAGGTTGACTCAATTGCAGAGCTCCTCGAAACAGATAATTATAAAAAAATACACAGTGATTATCTTGAAGAGCTTAAAGAAAAACAGGAGAAGGGCGATATAACTGCAGAAGAGCTGGCATATCTGAACCTTTCCGAAGCTGAGCAAAAGGCCAAGCAGGAAGAGCTTTTGAAAGACCTTGTCGTCAAGCTCGTCGTTGAAAGCCTTCAGCAGAAAAAGACGGACACCTCCACCGCGCTCATGGGCGGCCTCGCCGAGGCCATGGTCGATGAGTTCGTCGCCATGCTCTCCGACCCGGAGAATATTCTCAAATATATAATCGGCGACAGCACGGTCGAAACCGAGTTCAACACCCTTGTCGACCAAAAGGCCATGCAGCTTGAAGTCACCGTTGACCTCCTGCGCGAGGCCGTGGCCGTCTCCCTCGCCACCAAGTACGGCACCGACAGCGAGCTTGACAACGTCGGCAACCGCATCTCCACCATCGCCATCTCCGGCGCGGGCGGCGCCAACGTCGGCGTCGCGGGCAGCCTTTCCCTCAACATCGTCAAGGCCACCGCCAAGGCCATTCTCGCCGACCTCGCCGACCCCGCCGAGGGTGACACCGTCAGCCTCACCGGCGACGCTCAGCTTTACGCCCACTCGGCCAACAAGCTTTATGCCACCGCCACCTCCTCCGCCGCCAACAACGGCCTCCCCGTCAAGAACAAAACCGGCAAAGCCGCCCCCGGCAAGTCCGTCGGCGTGGGCGCGTCCTTCGCCATGGCCAATCTCGACGCCACCGCCGAGGCCATAACCGGCGCCAAGCGCATCATCTCCGCCAAAACTCTCGCGCAGCAGGCCATCGTCCACAACGACGTTGACACCGCCTCCGTCGCGGGTCAAGACCCCATCGGCAGACAGCAGTCGTTCCACGATTATGAAGCGTCCCTCGCGTCCAACACCACCAGCACCAAGGACATCGCCGCCGATGCCTCCGTGGCGCTCAACATCATCGACAACAAGGTCAACGCTCTCGTCAAAGAGGGCTGCGTCCTCACGCTCACCGGCGGTAACCTCATCGAGACCGCCAGAGTCACGGGACAGGATGAGCAGAAAAACGATATTTACGAGCAGGCGAATCTTTACCTGCGCGCGCGTCAGCGCGGCCAAACCAACGCCAGCGCCAGCGGCTTTGCCACCGGCAACACGGCCGCCGTGGGCGCTGCCGTCGCCGTAAACCTCGCCAGCTCCGACGTCAACGCCAAGCTCCTCGGCAGCGGCACGTCGACCGGCAAGGTCATCGTCGACGCCGAAACCGCCAACGAGGATGAGGCGCAAGCCCTCGCCCTCACTTACGGCGCAATGCTTGAGCGCGTGTTTGAAAAGGTCCGCATGGTCGTCGGCATTCTCAATGCCACGGATGACCCGCCCTGCGGCTCGCTCAGCAACACGGTCGTCTCCAAGCTCAACGGCTTTGACTCCGTCAACAAAATCAACGGCAAGGTCGGCTCTGCCCCCCTCATGACCACCGTGCTCAAATCCCTGGGCATCACCCTGCCCGAAGCGAACACCTCCGTCTCCAACACCACCGCCGCCGGTGCAACAGGCGGCATGAGCGGCCAAAAGCCCGCCAATCCCAACGGCAAAACCATCAACATCGCCGCCTCCACCGCCGTCAACGTCACCGCCCACAAGGCAAACGCCCTCATCGACGGCGACTTCACCGCCGCCTCCTTTGACGCGCAGGCCACCAACAACGCCAATCACCGCGCTTACGCCACCGGCGAAAGCATTCAAATCCCCACGGGCACGGGTGCGGGCACGGTCGTCTCCCTCGGCGTCGCCGTCAGCGTCAACGAAAATCAGGCCAATGCCACCGTCGGCGGCAAGCTGAAAAGCCACTCCGGCAAGAACACCGACGGCGCGGTCAAGGTCGGCGCCACGCTCACTCAAAATCTCGACGGGAAGTACCCCGGCCTCCTCGCGGCGCAGTCCCTCGGCGGCGCGCTCGGCGCGGCGGGCAAGGGGCTCGGTCTCGCGGGTGCGGTCTCCGTTGTCAAGACCAACGGCAAGGCCACCGCGCTCATCAAAGATGGCACAGACCCCACCGCCGAAAACCCCATTCCCGCCTCTGAAATCATCGCCAAGGACATCGTCGTCAGCGCCAGCGAAAAATCCAAGCTCTCCGTTCGCGCGGGCGGTCTCACCGCCGGCCGTCAGGCCATCGGCGTGGGCGCGTCCTTCGCCCTCATATATGACAACAATCACACCCAAGCCCGCGTGGGGGATTATGCCCAAATAACCGGCCAAAACCTCACCGTCTCCGCGAAAAAGCTCCCCGTGACAAGCGCGGATTATAAATTCCCCTTTGATCAAAAGGATCTCTTCACCGCCAGCAACGGCGACACCGCCGCCGGTTCTGACAAGGGCCTCTTCCATATCAATATAACCGACGGCGACAAGCCCACCACCACCGGCGACAACAGCATCGAGGTCAATCTCAGCACCGACAAGCTCCTTGCCCTCGTCGACATGCTCAACTATCTCGCCTCTGTCAATTATTACATTGAGTCCATCGCCGGGGCGATAAACGCCGACCTCGCGCAGTCCGGCGCGGCCGTCGCGGGCAGCGTCTCCATGCTCTTTGCCCAAAACATCCTCTCCGCCGAAATCGGCGACAATGCCCATATCGACCTCACCCCCGCCGAGGGCGACGCGTTTGCCGCCGACGGCGGCAAGGCCACCGTCGAGGCTGACAACGAAACTCACACCCGCCTCATCAGCGGCGCGCTCGCCATCACCGGCTCCAACGGCGTCGGCGCGAACGTCACCGGCTTTGATGATCGCGGCTCGGTCAACGCCTCCGTCGGCAAGAACACCACTCTCAAGGCGCAAAATGACATCGCCGTCACCGCCGACGCGGAAAATGACCTCGTCGCCATCGCGGCGGCGGCCGCCGCGTCTGTCGGCGCGTCCTCTCAGGTCGCGGTCGGCGGCACGGTCAACGTCATCGTCACCGGCAACAGCGTCAACGCCTCCACGGGCGAAAGCTCCTCGCTTGAATCCGTCTTGGGCGGCGTCAGGGTCGCGGCGAACAACGTCTCCGACCTCATGCACATCGCCGCCTCCGGCAGCGGCACGGCCTCCGGCCAAGTCTCCGTCGGCGGCACGTTCACCACCATCGTCTCCCAAAACAAAACCAACGCCTCCATCGGCGAAAAGGCCAAGGCCATCGCGTCCAAAACCGTCGCCAAAGACGTTGAAATCACCGCCAACAGCGCCGAACAGCTCATCAACGTCCTCGCCTCCGTTTCCGCCGCCCCCACCGGCGCGGCCACCGTCGCCGGGACGCTCGGCGTCATCGTCACCGAGAGCGAAACCACCGCCGCCGTCGGCAACAGCGCCGTCGTCGACGCCGCCATGGGCAGCATCACCGTCCTCTCCGCCAATGACGTCCGCCAAATTGCCGTTCAAACCGGCGTCGCGGCCAACGGCACCGGCCAAGTCGCCGTGGGCGCGAGCGTGAATGTCGGCGTCTTTGAGCAGACTGTTTCCACCGCCGTCGGCGAGGCCGCCAAGCTCACCGCCGGCAAGAACATCATCCTCGCCGCGACGGGCAGCAATCAAACCGTCGTCGTCAGCGCTGAGGGCACGGGCAGCGGCTCAGGAGTTGCCGCGGTCGGAGGCATCGTTCCCACCGTCGTTTCCCAAAGCAAGATTCACACCACCGTCGGCGCAGGCGCCACCATCAAAGCCGGTGACACCATCGCCGCTTACACCGACCTCGACCTCGGCCTTTACAGCGCCGTCGGCATGGCCACCGTCGCCCCCGCGAGCAAGGTCGGCGTCGGCGCGGCTGTGTCCACCATGGTCGTCAACAACGAGGTTCTCACCACCCTCGCCGACAACGTCACCCTCAAGGCCAAGGCCGCCAAGCCCGTCGGTGCAACCGACTTCGGCGTCAAGCTCCCCAATCGCGAGACGAAGCGCCGCGGCGTCGTCGTCTCTGCCGACGCGAACACCCGCCTCGTCCTTGCCTCTGTCTGCGTCGGGGTTGCCCCGTCTGCCGTGGCGGGCGTTTCCGGCGTGGTCAACACACTCGTCCTCTCCAACAAGGTCAAGGCCACCATCGGCACAGGCGCCACCATTGAGGCTGGTGACTTCACCCCCGCCCCCACCGGCACGGATGACGAATCCGCCGCGGGCGATGAGGCTGCCTCAAGTGACCCGGACAATGACCCCAACAAAGATATAGAATTCACCGTCGAATCCAACGACGTCACCGAAATTTATAACCTCGCCGGTGCGGTTTCCGTCAGCAGCACCGTCGGCGTCGGCGCCACCGTCGTCTCCATGGTTTATAACAAAGAAATGGACGCCACGGTCGGCGCGTCGGGCACGATCAAGAGCCGCGGCAGCGTCAACGCCACCGCATATTCCAAGGATAAGCTCTATCTCATCGCCGTCAGCTTCTCCGGCGCAACCGGCAACGTCGCCGTCGGCGTCGGCGCGAATGCCCTCGTGTTTGAAAGCAAGCTCAATTCCTCCCTCGGCGGCACGATAAACGCCGACGGCGCGGTCAACGTCACCGCTAACGCCGATTCCTCGCTTTATAACCTCGCCACGACCGCCACGGCTGCCGGCACGGTCGCCGTCACCCCGGTTGCCGTCGTCACCTGGTTCAAGGGCGAAACCAACGCCGCCCTCGCCGAGGGCGCGGACGTCACCGCCAAGGGCGACGTCACCGTCAAGGCCGATTCTCACGAGTTCGTCACCTCTGACGTCCTCGGCGTCGCCGCCAGCGGCACGGTCGCCGTCTCCGGCGCGGTCGACATCATCATCTCCGACCAAAAGACCACCGCCCTCGCCAAAAAGAACGCCGTCATCAACGCCAAGAACATCAACCTCGTCGCGCTTGACAATTCCGAGGTCATCGGCGTTGTCGGCGTCGTCGCCGCCACGGGCGTTGCCGCCGTCGGCGTCACCGCCATGGTCACGGTCCTGCACAACACCGTCACCTCCGGCTTTGCCGACAGTGACGCCAATCTCGCAAAGACCACCCTCGCCTCCGGCGCGGTCAACGTCGCCGCCGATGCTCTGCGCGACATTCGCGGCTACGCCGCGAACGTCAACGGCAGCGGCGCGGCAGCAGTCGGCACGACCATCATGGTCACTGTCGCCGGCGGCAAGCTCACCAAGGACACCCGCGATGCCCTCATTTCAAGCGGCACGCGCGTGACTGATGACGAGTTCAATGCCCTTGACGAAAATGCAAAGAACGAATATAGAAAGTCCCAATCCGGCGGCTTCGATTCCGCAGGGTTCATCGGCCTGCTCGGCACTCTCCCCGCCGCCGAAGCCATCAGCGGCCTTGACGCCAAGCTTGCCGCAGACGACACCAAGCAGTCCGACATCAAGCTCGGCGATGAAAACGGCGAGTTCGACGCCCAAACCGGTTACGTCAGCGACGAATTCAACAACACCGAGATAACCGACGCGGACAAAGACGGCAATGTCAATGCACGCGGCGAAGACCAGATTATAAACGACGATTCAGCGAGCGCCGACATCAAGGCGGCCGCCGGAATTCGTGCGCCCGAATACGAGGCGAAAAACGCCGTCTCCGCCACCATCGGCAAAAACGTCAAAATCACCTCCTCCGGCGATATCTCCGTCCTCGCCAAAGAAACCCTCAATTCCGACATGATTTCCGCCACCGTCGCCGGTTCTGCTTATGCCGGTGTCGCGGTCAACATCGCCGTCAACGTGCTCTACAGCAACGTCATCGCCACCGTCGACAGCGGCGCATCCCTCATCACCGACGGCAATGTCACCGTCAAGGCCACCTCCGGCACGAAATCCATTGCCCAGGGCGACAACGAAACCGAGAAAAAGAATAACGCCTTTATAAACGACCTCATTAAGGACAGCGAAAGCAAAAACAAGCTCAACGTCTCCTCCCGCACCATCCGCTCCATCTCCACTGCGGTGGGCGGGGCGATCGCGGGCGTGTCCGTCCCCATGGCCGTCGTCATCCTCAAGAATAACACCCTCGCCTCTCTCAACGGCAGCGTCGGCAAATACAACGCTGGCGTCAAATCCGTCTCCGTCAAGGCGGAAACGGTTTATGACCAAATCCTCGCCGTCACCGGCGCGGTCGCAGGTGGCGCTGTCGCCGTCGGCACGCCCATCACCGTCGTTTACGACGAGGGCACTCTCTCCGCCTCCATCGGCGGCAATGCCAACATCAGCGGCTTCGCCCCTGCGGCCGAGGACTTCGCCCCCGCCGTCGAGGTTGCCACCGTCGCCACAGTCAATGTCGTCGCCGCCTCTGCGGCGGCCTCCGGCGGCGGAGTCGGCGTCAACGCGGGCATCGCCGTCGCCGTCAACCGCATGCACATTGACACCTTCATCGGCGACGCCGTTGTCATCAACGACGCCAACCTCAAAAAGATAAACGCCCTCAACACCTCGAACCTCACCGCCGAGGCGTGGGTCGTCTCCGCCTCCGTCGCGGCTTCCGAGGCCATCGGCATTGCCGGTGCTGTCACCGTCGTCGCCCCCACCGTTCACACCTTCATCGGCCTCAGCCCCGACGTTGCGAGCACCGCCGCCTCCGCCTCCACCGGCGCAATCACTGCCGCAAACGCGGATATCCTCGTGCGCAACGCGGTCACAAGCCGCTCCACCCCCATCGCCATCAACCTCGCGGGCAGCGGCACATTCAGCACGGCGGGCACGCTCCTCCTCAGCTTCAATGACACCGTTTCCGTCGCCGCCATCCTCCGCAAGCCCGTCACCGCGAAAAATATTGAAATCAATTCCGCCTCCGATGCCACCGCCGTGGCCGACTTCGTCGGCGCAGCCGCGTCCGCCATGGCCGTCGGCGCGAGCATCAGCTATGCCCACCTCGGCGCGCACAGCGAGGCGCTCATGGACACCACCGGCGTCGCCGTCAACGCTGTCGGCGTTTACATCCACGCCGACCGCTATGACCCCAATGCCACCGACGCGGAAGGGCAGATCAAACCCGAATACGACAGCGCCGCCGTCGCCAACATCGCCAAGGCCGAGGCCAAGTCCATCACGGCTGCGGTCGGTTCAGTCGCGGCCAACATCAACCTCGCCATTGCCGACAATTGCAGCGCCAACATCGCCAAGATAATCGGCAGCGGCAGCGAAAACGGCCTCACGGCCACGGGCGCTGTCAAGCTCATCGCCCTTGCCAAGTCCACGGCGGACGCCGCTGTCTACGGTCTGAGTGCCGGGGCGGATTCCGTCGCGGCGAGCGTCGCCGTCGCGGTTCTGCGCAGCGCGCAGAATGCCGAGCTTGTCGGCGGCAAGGCCGAGGCCGCCTCCTTCACGGTTTACTCCAAGCTCTTCGCCCCCACTGCCGACAACAACACCGCCACCGCGTCGCTGTACATCGGCGCGGGCGCGATCAACAGCTATTACGCCAACATCGCCGTGGCCTATGGCCGCTCCAAGTCCACCGCGGGCATCGCGGCTGACGCCCTCAACGTCATCGGCAGCGGCAGTGTTGACATCCGCACCAACGACGTTGCAAATACCCTCGCCCAAGTCCTCGCTCAGAGCATTGCATACAAAGAGGCCGGGCTGATGACCGCCTTTGCTTACTCTCAGGGCGCGTTCAACGCCTATCTCACCCTCGCCGAGGGCGACACGGTCAACGCGAACACCGTCAACGTCAGCACCTATTACACCGCCAACGCCGTCACCAAGCTCAACCCCACCGCCGGTATCCCGGCGAGCGTCGGCGGCATAGGCATCGGCGTGAACGTCGGCGTCGCCGACGCCGCGAGCACCTCCACCGCCAAAATCTCCGGCGGCACGATAACCGCCACCGCGCTCACGCTCTCCGCCGCCGGAAAGGCCACCGCAAGCGCAGCCCTCGCCACGCCCACGGCCGAGCTTGAAGGCATCTCCATCGGCGCGAACGTCCTCGTTGCGCTCGTCTCCGCCAAGAATTACGCCCAACTCAACGGCAGCACGGTCAACGACGCCTCTGTCTCCGTCACAGCCACTCTCAATAATGGCGCAGACGACAAGGCCGTCGCCAAGCTCGCCAGTGTTTCCGACGATGCCGATGTCAGCATCTCCCTCGGCAAGCTCAATGGCAGCGCCGCCGTCGCGCGCAACGACTCCGTCAACGAGGCCTCCATCACCGATTCCAAGATAAACGCCTCCACTAAGGCCGTCACCGTCGCCTCCACCGCCAACAGCATTGCCGAGGCCGGTGTTGAAAATGCCACCGCCGATATCGGCTACAAGGCCATCGGCATTACGGTCATCGTCGCCCTCGCAAACGGCGACTTTGCCGCGTTCATCGACAACTCCGCCGCCAATGCCGCCATCGACGCCGCGAGCATTGCCGTCACCAACACCTATACCTCCACCGCCACCGCCAAAACCATGCAGGCCACCGGCGGCGTCAACCTCGCGTCCGATTCTGTCGAGGCCAATGTCGCCACCGCCATCGTCAACACCAAGGCCGAGGCCGGTGTGCGCGGCGGCACGCTCCACGCGCACAATGGCAGCGTCACCATCAAGACCGTCGGCACGGCCAAGGCCGACGCCGGTGTCACTTCCAACACCGTCACCCTCAGCGGGACACAAATCGCCGCCAATGTCCTCGTGGCTCAGCTCAATGCAAAGCAGTTTGCTTACATTGAAAACGCCTCCGTCACCGTCGACGGCGTAAGCACCGCCGAGGCCGAGCGCACCATCTCCGTCATCAGCGAGCTGAACAAAGGCAAGACCGACGGCGCAAGCGCCAAGCTCGGCGGCGTGACGAACACCATGGTTGATTGCACCCTCCTCGGCGCAAGCGCCAACTCCGCCACCGCCACGGCCGACGCCACCGGCAGCGCTTACGTCTCCGCCTCCTCTCTCACCTGCACCGGCGGCGCGGTCAACATCACTTCCGACGCCACGTCTTATGCCACGGCGGACATCGCCATTCCCACGACGGGAGTCGGCCTCGTCTCCCTCGGCGTCAACGTGCTCTATGCCAACGCAAACGGCAATTACTCCGCCTATCTCAACGGCGCGAGCAGCCGCGTCACCGCCAAGGAGCTGAACATCAAAAACACCTACACCGCCAAATCCTCCGCCAAGACAACCGCGTCCAAAAACGGCGCGAGCGTCAAAGCGGCTGAGGTCAATGCCAACGTCGCCTCCGCCACAACCGGCATCGCCGCCCACACCGGCGTCAACGTCGCCAATGTCAAGGATAGGCAGGACAAAACCGGCACGGATGACTCCTCCGACGCCGACCCCAACCTGACCATCCTCGCCAAGCTCACCATCTTGGCCGACGGCACTGCCACCGCCGACGCCGCCGTCGCCAAGCAGCCTGTCAGCATCACCATTCAAAACGCCGTTGCCAACACCCTCATCGCCACCGTCTCCGCCGCCCAGACTGCCCAGCTCAACCGCGCCACGGTTGAGGGTGAATCCGTCACGGTCGAGAGCAAGTTCAACGACGGCGACAACGAGGGCGCATCCGCCATCCTCGGCAACCTCACCGACAACGTGGCTGATACCGCCATTTCAATCTCCGAAGAATCCGCCAAGGTCAACACCCTCACGGCTACCATGTCCGGCGCAAGCTCCGCCACCGTCTCCGGCGCGAAAATCACCGCCACCGGCGCCGTCACCGTCAAAAACACCGCCAAGAGCTACGCCAAGGCGGACACCGCGGGCGGCATGAAGAACAACGACGATGTTTACATCGGCCTTGTGAACCTCGGCGCGGTCACGGCGCTTGCCGAGGCCAAGGGCACGTTCACCGCATCCATTGAAAATAGCACCGTCACCGCCAACACGCTGGAGGTCAGCAGCGCCTTCACCGCCACTGCGCACTCCGCCGTTGACCAGCCGAAGTACGGCTTTGAACTCTACGGCGTCGAGGCCAACACCGCCTCCGCCAAAACCGGCGCAGTCAACAAGGCGTTCGTCTCCGATTCCAATCTCACTGTCAAAGATGCGTTTGTGAATACTGCCGATGGAGGCAAATACGACAAGTACGACAGCATAAGAATCTACGCCGACGGCACGGCCACGGCCTTTGCCACCATTCTCTCTCCCATTGTGGACATAGCGGTCGGCAAAGCCCTGCTCAGCACCGTCCTCGCCGAGGTCGCGGGAGAAAACCACGCGTACATCTCCGGCGGCTCTGTCACCGCCCCGAAGAAAACGCGCGTTTGCGCATGGTTCAACGACGGCGGCAACGAGGGCGCAGTGGCCGAAATCGGCGCGGCCTACAACGCCGTCTCCGGCGCGAATGTCACCGTCAACACCGTCAAGGCCAACATGATCGCCAAAAACCATGCCCACGTCTCCGGCACAAGCTTCTCCCCGTATAACGCTCAGAAAGGCGACCTTGAAATCTTCGCCAACGGCAACAGCTATGCCAAGGCCGGTTATAACTCCGGCAGATTCGCCCTGCACGGCGCGAACCTCGGCCTCGTTGAGGCCACCGCCACCGCCACCGGCGACTTTGACGCCTATCTCGACACCACCGACGCCACCATCGACGTCCGCGATATCAGAGTTTACATCAACTATAAATCCACCGCTGACGCCAAATCCACCCAGCCCGACGGCGGCGTAGGCATCAACCTTGCCAACGCAACCCAAAACCAAGCCAACGCCATCGCCAACACCGTCTCCGACGCGTATATTAAGGGCAACGGCGGCACGGTCAATGCAAATTCCATCAAGGTCTCTGTTTCGGGCACCGGCAGCTCCGCCAATGCCGACGTCGACGGCAAGAAAGTCACCGTCTCCGGCGTCAAACTCGGACGCAACTACGCCAAGTCCCAGCTCAACCTCACCCAGCATGCTTACATCAGCTCCTCCGCCGATATCACCGTCAGCACGACCGTGGACGTCAGCTCCACCATCACCAACGGCAAGTCTGAATCCGAGGTTGGCAGCAACGGCGGCACGGGTGTCAGCCTTATCGACACCGGCATGCAATATTCCGACGCTTACGCCTCCCTCACCAACCACGCGTATATCACCAACGCGAAAATCAAGGCCACCGGCAATCTGACTGTCTTGGCCATGACGCAGAACACAAAAATCACCGCCAATGCGGAGTCGGTTTCCACCAATGTCTCCGCCATGGCGCTCGACGCAGTGCACACTCACGCCCAGCTCACCAAGCTGGACACTCACGCCTACGTCGGCGCGGGCGCTGACCTTGAAGCCGGTTACATCCAAATCAAGGCCGAGGCGAAGGACACCACCCTCACCTCCACCCCGCAAGTCCCCAACACTACCGTCGCCGGTCTCTCCGGCAAATACATTCACGCCCTCGCCAATGTTTTGGACAGCAACACCAAGGCCGGCATTGCCTCCGGCGCAAAGCTCGCAAGCCGTGGCGCGGCTGACATCTCGGCCGAAAGCGTCACCAAGCTCATCGCCAAGACGACCAAGAGCAATTCCACCGACATTTCCCTCGTCTCCGTCGGGCGTTACCGCTTTGAGATGATCGTTGAAGACAAGAATGGCAGCACTCCCACCAACGGGCACAACGCCGAGGTCTATCTCGACGGCACGCTCTTCGCCAACGGCTATCTCAATGCCACCGCCACCGGCACTGTCAACGCAGATTCCGACATTGGCAGCACCACCATTGCAGGTGTCTCCTCCGGCGAGAACATCATCACCATCAACGTCAAAAAATCCTCCGCCAAGGTAAACCTCGGCGCAAATGCCGACATCGAGGCCAAGGGCGATGTCACGCTCACCGCGCTCAACAAGGCCGCGCTCACCGGCAAAATCAACACCACGGGCGTCGGCCTCTCCGAAAGCAGCACCGCCAAAATCGACATTGACTGGAAGCGCACTCAGGAAATCAACATCGGCGACAACGCCCGCCTCGTCTCGCGCTACGGCAGCCTCTCCCTCCTCAGCGGCGACAGCACCAAGCCCACCGTCAGCGCCGACCTCGACATGGGCGGCGGCGGCGTCATCGTCTCCGGCAAAGGCCCTGAGGCCGACATCAATCTCCAGAGCGCCACCACCGTCAAGGTCGGCCACGGTGCTCGCGTCACTGCGCTCTTCGGCGCGCTCACTCTCAAGACCGTCGACGCCACTGCCGCCACGGCGGACGCTTACCGCAACATGGGCGGCCTCGCCGGCAGCAACCGCAGCCAGGCCAACGTCACCGCCTGGGTTGCCTCCAACATCTTGATCAGCGACACCACCGCCGGTGATGCCAATCAGGCGTACCTCAACGGCAAAACCACCGAGATCATCTCCGACATCGTCCAAAATCTCAATGCCTACGCCACCTCCATCACCACCGCCGGCGGTTCGTCCACCGACGCTTATGCCAATATCTACGCCATGGATAACGAGCAGTTCATCCGCGTGGATAACGCCTTTGTCGGCGGCATTGACTCCCTCACCATCAAGATTCAAACCTCCTCCATGGACAACAATTCCTCCGCCTCCGCCACGGTTCAGGGCGCAACCGGCAGCGCCACGGCGATTTCCAATGTTTACATCAACAACAACCCCCAATCCGGTGCTGACAATTCCGTCATCGCGGAAATATTCCTCAACACCATGTCCCACATCGCCGGGCAGAAAATCACCATAACCGCCCTCGCGCCGAACGTGTTCTCCAAGCAGCTTGTTGAAAGCGCCGCAACCGCCTCGGCCAAAACCGCCACCAAGTGGATCGTCAAGATCTTCACCTTCGGCCTGGCCGATGACGGCAGCGAAGAGGCCAAGGCCAACGCCACCCTCGCCGCCACCGGCAAAGTCACCCTCAGCGGCAAGGTTCACCTCGGCGGCGGCGCGGCAGGCTCGTTCGTCGAAATCGACGAGACCGGCAAGCTCCATTACTCCGGCCTCTCCGACGATTTCAAAACCGACACCTCTGTCGCCACGATTGACGACAACAACATTCGCCTCAACCCGCTTTATAATTACGATCGCGGCTTCCTCACGGTTGACGCCTTCGTCGGCGACAGCGAAGTCACCAATTCCCTCAAAAACCAAAAGGATTACAAAGACGCTCTCAAGGTCAGCGTCAGCGGCGGCATCACCATTTTTGACAACAGCTTCCTCCCCAACGTCGTGATCACAAACCGCTCGAACAAAGCCCTGCACATCAACCAAATCACCACCGACAATGACCCCCAGCCCCGCCCCTCGCTGGACATCGGCGGCATCGCGGTCAACGGCTATGACCACGAGACCCCGCGCCTCACCGTCATCTCCGACAACGGCGGCGACGTCACCTTCGACGCCAAGAAAGACAATAATTCCGTCGACCAAGACGTGGCCGAGGGCATCGTCACCATCGAGATGAACGGCGGCGCGCTCACCACCGCCCAGGGCACGGTCATTTGGGCAAACCGCCTCACCGTCACCGGCGCGGGCACAATCGGCGTCTCGGAGACCAACCGCTTCAACGCCAACATCACCGAGATTGCCAAGGTTGTCTATCCCGCCCCCTTCCCCGCAATTGCCGAGCGTGAAACCTTCGTCTCCCTCGCGGCCAAGGGCGATATCTATGCCAATATCAAGCACGTTCTCATCGGCAACAACGACGCGAACAAGAATGAGACCATGCCGACCAATCCCACCCTCAACCTCGGTGACATCGTCTCCGAAACCGGCGAGGTCGACGTCCGGCTCGATTCCCCCGGCAAGGTCGTCGAGGAATACCGCCCCATCGTCGACAAAGACGTCCACACCCCCGGCAAGCCCGATAATTACACCGAGATCAGCGGCGTCACCGACGGCACGACCATTCAGGTCAAGGACGAAAGCGGCAATTTGACCGACACCTCTTTCATCCTCTCCGCCGACGGCACAATCAAGAATTCCTCCGGCGACACTTATCTCAATCTCAATGATTATCGCATCCACACTGACGGTACTTCCGCTTACTTCCTCCTGCCCAACCAGCTTGTCATCCGCGCCATCAAGAACGATGACGGAACTCTCCGCTTCCAAAGTGTCAGCGGCGGCATAGACGGCGTCAGCTATGACTTCGGCGACGTCCGCTTCACCATGAATGGCGACAAGATAAGCAAAATCACTTACATGGACGGCAACACGCTTTCCAAGGAGATTGACTTCACCGGCAGCAGCGCCACCATCAACATCGGCGCGGCCGGCGGCACAATCTACCTCAAGCGCGAATCCAACGCCACCTCTTGGACGCTCCCCGACGGCACACACATCTACCTCTCCGGCGCGTTCATCGACAACAAGAATGGCGCAACGGAAGTTACACCCATCGGCATCGGAAACAACCTCTATCTCCTTGAAGCAATTTCGACCGACCGCACGGATTACCATGTGGTTGAGCTTGAATCCGACGGGAAGACTTTCAAGCAAGGTTATATCTACAAGGTGAGCAGACACGACCTCGGCACGGCTGCGCAAATAAGTGACGACACACAGTCGATCACAGACGCAGAGAGCGCTGTGAAAGAGGCCATCGGTTCGCTTGACTACACGAGCTACACCAGCTTGGATATGATAAAGTCCGACCTTGTCACACCGATTCAAAGTGCGATAAGCAATGAGTGGAAAGCCGACATCAAAGTTTCAGTTAAAGCGAACGAAAGCAAAGTCACGATTACGGTTACACTCAATTCCACTAAGGAAGGAACTACTGAAACTAAAACAATAACAGATACTAAAGATATTAGTTTTTCGCTTACCCAAGAAACCGATGTTAATTCCACCGGCCTCACCGGCACTGCCTCTCTCGGCGGCTTCGGCGTGAAGTTCACGTCCAAAGACGACCTCGAGAGAAGCGGCAAAGTGACCCTCACTCAGTCGAATGGTAAAGTCACCGGCATGACCGTGAAATACGGCATTTACGAGTTCACCACCAAGTATGACGAAACCTTCAAAGCATACAAGGTGATAAAGGAAACAGGCCGTAGCACTTTCTACAATAACCGCTACAACGAGCTTGCAAAGCTTTACTTCACCGTCGACGCAAGCAATAATATCGGCTACTTCACCTTTACCAAGAGCGGCGAGGGCGAGATAAGCGACAGCACCCTCAACGGCGGTTATAAAAAGACCGACGGCGGTCTCCTCTTTGTGGATGAAGTCGAGGACACCACCGGCATTTACTACATTCAGAATAAGGCCGTGGCTTTCACCGCCTCCGGCGAGCTGCGCCTCATCAGCATCGAGTATGCCCGCAATGAGGACGGCGACGTCATTGACGACATCTCCCAGGCCACCCTCATGTACGGCCCGAATATGACCCAGGCAACCGATGAACTCAACGGCAAAATGTACTCCCTCATGCAGTTTGAGTACACAGACCCCACCGAGGGCAAAAAGACGTTCTTCAGCGACGGCAAGGACAAAAACTATCAGGATATCCTCAAAATGCTCATCGCCGCCGATGAAATGCTCGGTGAAGACAACAAGAATTCGTATGAAATGAGCCTGAAAGCCGTCAAAGAAAACGGCAAATACGTCTACGACACAACCAGCCTCCCGATTTACGCCGTCTCCGGCGCGTCGCAGAAGTCCGAGATAATCGACGGCACAAAGTATTATTACTACGTCGACTCCAACGGCACTCTGTTCACCTCCACCAAGTCTTATGACGACCTAGAAAATGACAGCTCCGCCATGGCTGAACTCCTCAGCGACCACGGCAACTTCACCCCGTATTACTATTACCCCCGTGGCACTGTCACCATCACCCCCGCCGGCACTGACGGCATCGAAGTCACCTACATGCCGTATTCCGAGACAGACAACATCACCTTTGCCATCGGCAAAGACGGGGCTTACGGCATTGTCGACCGCTTCACCCGCGTCGTCCTCAATGAAAATGACGCCACCGACATGCCTAAGGGCACTCTCCTCTATCTCGACTCCGCCGGCAACATCGTCGCCGCGTACACCCCGGACGGCATAGTCCGCGTTTATGAGCAGGACACCAAGCTCGGCACAATCGCGACTGACGGCGCATTCAGCGCCGGAAGCACTTCCGACGCCAAGGTTTACACCGAGTTTAACAGCACTCACTTCCACCTCACGGCGAATGCCAAAATGCTGCTCCACCGCGCGGCCACCGGCGTGTATATGCTCCCGCAGACCCTCGACGGTGTGAGCACCCTCGCCCTCAACTCCGACGCCCCCGTCAGCTACCTCTTCAAGAGTGACTTCTTCGGCGAATCCACCGGCAACACCCTCGTCAAGCTGACCCGCGGCGAAGTCGAAAACCTCGACAACACCAAACTTGGCGAGATGGGCTTCACGTACCCCACCACTGACATGGAGAACTTCTTCAACGGTGCGTACATCAGCGCCATCACCGATTCCAACGGTGAGCTTGTTATGTACGTCATCGAGCGCAAGGACGGCACGCAAACCACAGACCCCACCACCATCATCCTCCTGCCCGACGGCGTGTGGTACGCCTCCGACACTACCGCCGGTATCCTCAAGCCCAACTCCGCGCGCACCGTTGAGAATTACGATGGTTCCACCGCTGTCAACATGGAGGAAACCATCCAAGGCGACAACGTCACCATCCGCTTCAGCGGCAGCAGCCTCAACGACAATGACGACATTGTCAGCGACGAAAAGACCAACGTCATCGCCGACAATCTCCTCATCATCGCCGAGAACAGCGGCAACATCTTTGAGCAGGATGACCCCATCGTCGTCAAGCCTTTCAGCAAGGATAAAAACACCACCAAAATCCAAATCGTCAGCAATAATAACGGCGCATACGGCGGCACGGCCTACGCCAAGACCCTCGTCGACGCCAACATCACCCTGCATGACACTCAGCTCGCATCCGGCGGCTCACTGAAGCTCGACATGCACAAGGGCGACGCCACGCTCGACACCGTCACCGTCGACGCCTCCGCCTCGCTTGCCCTCGCAATTGCAGAAGGCGGCAGCATCACCATGAACACCGTCACCGCCAACGGCACAATCACCGCCACCACGAAGTCCGGCGACATCGCCATCGGCAAGGATAACGGCGACGCCGACACCAAGGACACCACGATAAGCGGCACTGTGACCGCCACCACCGGCGCCGGCAGCATCACCGTCACCGACACCGACGTCTCCGGCACGGCCAACGTCACCTCCAACGGCGACGGCGCGATAAGCCTCGATAAGCTCACCGTCTCCGGCACGGCTACCGTCACCAACAACGGCGCAGGCAAGGCCGACCTCACCGACGTCGCTGTCAAGAGCAACGGCACTCTCACCGTCAGCACAAATTCCGGCGACGCCACCCTCAATAATATCACCGTCGACTCCGACGGCACTCTCGACTTCGACACCGGCAAGGGCAACGCCACGCTTGACGACATCACCGTCAGCACCGGCGGAACTCTCGACTTCACCACCGGCGCGGGCGACGTCTCCCTCGGCAATCATTCCGAGCAGGGGAGCACCACCGTCGACGTCAACGGCGAAATGACCGTCACAAGCGGCGTCGGCGCAATCGACCTCAACAAGGTCAACGTCGGCAAAGGCGGCCACCTCACCGTCAACGCCGGCGGCAAGAATGCGGACGCCGTCGCCGAGCAAAACAGCCCTGTCACCGTTGACGACCTCACCGTCAACGGCGAGCTCGACATCACCACCAAGCGCGGCGACCTCCGCATGCGCGACGCCAAGTCGAGACACACCCTCGGCGATGACTATGACGAGACCAACAGCACCTTTAATATCGACGGCGACATCGGCGCGCACAGCCTCTATTATAAGATAGGTTACGCCGACAATCTTGATAAGCCGTCCCTCACTCTCAACATCACCAAGGTCAACAATTCCTTCATCACCCAGTTCACGGATATCCCCACCACTGTTGACGGCCTCCCGACCACCGGCCACCTTGAGGGCGACCCGGCGAACACCGAGCACGACGAGGCGATATCCGCCCATGCCGGTGAAAACAAGACCATCAAGGTCACCGTTCCTCAGCAGACCGGCGCGGAATTGGCCGCCCAGCTTGTCTCCTCCGGCAAGCTCGCGGATGCCGAGCTTCTCACCCTCATCAACGGCAAGCTCACCGGGGCTGACGTCAAGTCCGCCCTCGGCATCAGCCAATCCTCCGCCGCCGCCACGCTCGAAAAGCTGACGGATGCCGAGTTCACTGCCCTTTGGAACGCCACCGCCACCGGCCAAACCGTCCCCGCGCTTGAACCCAAGCTCACCGATGCCGAGGCCATCAAGGCCGCGCTCAATGCCGCCGGCGTTGACACCGCCGAACTCACGCCCGCCGAGCTCGCCTCGCGCTATGACCGGCTTTACGCCGACAAGCGCCAAGAGCATTACCTCGCCCTTGCCGACGCGATTCTCGCCGCGCTCGATGACTCGGCCGCCCGCCTCACCGGCGACACGGTCAACGCCATCCTGCCCCTCGCCACGGGTGACACGGGCATCACCGAGCTGCTCGCCGCCGCCATCGAGGCCACCCGCGTCAAAACCGACGCGGACAGCAACCCCGTTCAGGCGACCAACGAAACCGGCGAGCCGCTCTATCTCGACGCAAACGGCGCTCTCACCACCGATGAATATGGCGCAGACGGCGCGGCCAACACCCCCGTCTATGAGATGGAAGTCATCATGAGCGACGAGAATGAGCTGTTCCCGGCCTATTGGAAGTCCCTTTCCGACGCTCAGAAGGCTGACCTTCTCGCCCTCGTGTGGAATGAGAGCAAGGGGCAGTACCCCGCGCCCAAGGATGAAACTGATCCCCCGCGCGCCCTGATTCTCCAAATCGGCGAATCCACCGGCGAAACCTACGTCCTCAACGTCGGCGACATCACCGTTGAGCAAAATACCGGCACATTCACCGCCGGGGAGATTGTCTCCACCCATGGCGACGTCGCCATCACCGCCCCTGCGATTGAAGGCGTTGCCGACAAGGCCGTTATAACCGACACCTACGTCCTCGAAACCTACAAGGCCAAGTTCGTCGGCGAAAATGACGGCGCTTACGGCACTGCGGCCAATGTCTACGCCGGCAAGCATACCTACACCGCCACCGACGGCGGCGTCGGTGCGAAAACGCCGCTCCTCACCGAACAGCGCACTTGGATGCTCAGCACCATCGCCAACATCGCAGACGAAAATAACGCCCCCGCCGTGTACGACAAGAACAGAACCGGCAGCTGGAGCATTTCCCGCGACGCCGACGGCAAAATCAAGCTCAGCTTCGACTTTGACTTCACCGCCGTCCGCGATATTGACCTTGCCTCCGGCACTGAGCTGACCGTCACCGCCAAGGATGACATCAACATCACCGAGCTCACCGGCGACCAAAACGTCGCCAACGCCGCCTCCGCGAACGGCAGCGTCACTCTCGCCGCCCCGAACGGCAACCAGACCCTCCAATCCGTCTCCGCCAAGAATGACATCACCCTCTCGGCAAGCGGCGACATCACCGCCGCCGCCCTGACCGCGGGCAAAGACGCCGCGCTCACCTCCGGCGGCAAGATGGACGTCACCGAGCTTGTAGTCGGCAATGACGCGACCCTCACCTCAGATGGCGACATGACCGTCACCACCCTGACCGCCGCCCACGACGCCACCCTCACCTCCGGCGGCAAAATGGACGTCACCAAGCTCAAAGCCGACAATGACGCCGCGCTCACCTCCGGCGGTGACCTCACCGCGTCCACGCTTGAAGTCGGCCACGACGCCGCGCTCACAGCGGACGGCGACATCATCCTCGCAAATCTCACCGCCGCCAACAGCGCCGTCCTCACCGCCGGCCACAGCGTCCTCGACGGGCGCGAGCAGGGGAATGCCAACCCCAACATCAACACGAAGACTGCCAAAATCACGGCGAAAACCGGCGCAATCGGCGCGAGCGCCAACAAGCGCATTGATGTCGAAATTGCAGACTCCCTCACCACCGACAGCGCCCTCGACACCAATCTCGCCGCGCGCGGCGACCTCAACCTCACCGCCGACACGCAAACCGGCGCGCTCAACGTCGATGGCAGCGGCAATCTCACCATCGGCAACACGGATAAGTATAACGGCGGCGACCTCCGCCTCGGTGCGGTCAGCGCCCCCGGCGACGTCACCATCAGCGCCACCGGCGGCTTCACCCTCTGCGACCGCCTTGGCCGCGACGCGCAGATAAAGGGCGACAATCTCACCCTCTCCGCTGCAAACGGCAGCATCGGCACAGCCGCCAAGCCCCTCCGCGTCGACACGAACCCCGGCGGCGTCCTCAACGCCTCTGCCGTCAACGGCACGGTCAACATCGTCGAAGTCTCCGACGACATGACCGTCGGCGCGATATCCGCCACCGGCGGCAACAGCTCTGTCACTCTCGAAACCCTCAACGGCGACATCGTTGAAAGCGCCAAGCCGCAGGACGACACGGTTCGCAAGGCCGTCGAGGCCGCGAAAAAGGCCGCCGAGGCTCAGGCCAAGGCCGACGCCCTGCAAGACCAATACAACGTCCTTGAAAACTATGTCGCCGCCCTCGACAAGGCTCGTGACGACATTGCAAGCTCCGAGACCGCCAAGTCTCAGACCGAGGCCGACCTCAACGCGGCCAAGGCCGCCGAGGCCGCCGCCGCAAGCGACCTTGCCGCCCGCCGCGCCGAGCTTTCCGCGCTTGACAGCAGCGCCGCCCCCGACGCTCTTGCGCAGAAGCGCGCCGAAGTCGCCGCCGCCGAGGCCGCGCTCGACGCCGCCCGCCGCGACATCGCCGACAAGCAGCAGGCCCTCAACCGCGCGCAATCCGACCTCAACTCCGCGCTCGACGCCGCGTGCTATGACACCTTCAACAAAGTTCCCGGTCTCGACTCCGCCTCCGACGCGGCCTCCGCGCTTGACGCCCTCGCCGCCGAAAAGGCCGCAAAGGCCGCCGAGCTTGAAAGCCTCGAACCCGGCCTGAGTGCCGCCAAGGCCGACGCGGACGCCCGCCGAGCCGAGGCCGACGCCCTCGCCTCCGCCGCCGCGCCCTCCGGCATCACTTCCGACGGCGACATCACCCTCCGGCTCAACCGCGCCGACGGCAAGGCCAATGTCGGCTCGCGCGACAACGCCCTCGGCGTCACCCCCGGCGGCGAGCTCACCGTCTCCGGCGGCGCGGGCACGGCGCTTGAAAACGTCTTCCTCGAAAGCGGCGGCGACCTCGCGCTCAATTCCATCCGCGCCGATAAGCGCGTTGATATCTCGGCCAAGGGCAACATCACCGGCGCAAACTCCGTTGACCGCATCATCGTCGCCCCCGCCGCCAATATCAACAGCCTTTCCAACGTCGGTGCATCCGCCGACAACCCGCTGAAAATCAGCGTCGACACCGTCTCGGCCTCCGGCGTGAATGTCTGGCTCGACAATGACAAGTCCCTCGCGCTTGATGGCGTCACCGCCTCGGACGAAGTCGGCATCACCGCCGACGGCGACATCACCGGCGACGGCGACCCCACCACGGACGACGTCATCGGCGGCAAAGTCCACATCGACGCCACCGGCAACATCGGCTCGCCCGACGACCCGCTTGACATCGAGGCAGGAACGATTTCCGCCAACGGCGAGAACATCAACATCAAGAGCGACGGCGACATGACCGTCGACACCATCACCGGCAAGGACGTCACCATTTCCTCCGGCGGCAACATCGCCGACACCGGCTCTCACCCCGCCGTCTCCGCCGACCGCCTTGACATCAGCGCCGCCGGCGCGATAGGCTCTGAGGACAATCCGTTTAATGTCTACGTCCCCGGCAGGCTCGTCATCTCCACCGGGTACGGCCACAGCTTCCTCCTCAACAGCTTCTTTGCCGAGCCGGCCACCGTCGTCGCCATTCCCGCCGGAATCCGCGTCACCGGCTTCATCAGCGCCGACGCGGTCCTCAAGGTGACCCACGAGATGCTCCACGCCAATTGTCCCGTCTGCGGCTATCTCGCCACAATCCACCCCGACTTGCTCATCGCGCAGTATAAGCTCGAACTCACGGGCGACTGGTGGGGTCAGCTCCGCGTCGAAATCCCGGTTGACGCCAAGTACGAGGGCAAGGTCATCACCCTGGCCTACTGCGTCGACGGCCAGCTCCGCGTCATGCACCTCACGGTCGAGAATGGTTATGTCAGCTTCTATACTGATAAGCTCTACGCATACACCCTCCTCGACGGCGTCTACGAAGTCGCCACAACCCCCGACGGCCGCCAAATCCTCGTCGACTCCGCCGCCAACCCCATAAAAACCACCGCCACTCCAAGCCCCGCCGCTGACGACACAGACGCAACGGACACGACCGGCGACACGAACACGACCGGCACTACCGGCGAGCCGGGCGAGCCTGACGCGACGGACGACACGTCCAACATGAACGCCATAGACGCACCAACCGGCGACACAGCCGCCCCCGCCCCCAACGAGGCAACAGAAGCGGACAAATCCAACGCAACCCCCAATCCCAATTACCCCACCCGCACCCTGACCGCAAGGGTGTAAAGTGAGAAAAAAAGCAAAATCCAGTAAAACCACAATCAAAACCCAAGCAAATACAACAAAAACCGCCGCACCGAAAACCGTGCGGCGGTTTTTGAACCCACAAAACACGCAATAATTGCGTATAGCCCTCTCGTCCAATCAATTTAGCTCCAAAGCAAAGCACCCCCACCGTTTCAAGTCCCGAAACGGTGGGGGTGCGGCGGCAATAGGCGTTGCATTATTCATTTTCCAACGCGTTTATATTCAGCTTATAGTACACCACGCGTCCTTCCTTGTGGGAAAGGATATATCCGCGCTTTTCCAATGCCTTCAGGCGATCTTTCAAGGTTGTGCGGCTGATATCGAGCATTTCCATAAGCTCTTGCGTTTTTATCCCCAGCTCTGCGAAGAGTGATGCTTGTAATAACAAAGTCGAGAGTTTATAGTAGCGCTCTGCCCCTAGAATCGCGTTCTTTTCAATCAGCTCCATGCCGCTCAGGAACTGCGTGTTTCGTTCATTCAGAGCGTTTTTCAGTTGCTCCATTGCTTCGCGGAGAATTTCAAGAAATGTGATGACAAACGGGGTCAAATCCCCCATGTTGCGTACATCATTGCAAGTCTTGAAAGCGGAATAGTATTCCCTTATATTTTCCCTGATTGTGTATGAAAGGCGATATCCGATGAGCGGGTTGAGCACTTTGGAAAGCAAATAGCTGCTTATGAATCTTGATGTTCTCCCATTCCCGTCGTAGAATGGGTGGATGTAACCGAACAGATAGTGGAAAACCGCAATCCTTATCAGTGGTTCCTGCTTGTCATTGTGCAAAAACGCAATCGCGCTGTTCATCGCGGAGATAATAGCCGCTTCGGGATATACGCCTTGGTGTATAGTTTTCCCCGTCGCGCTTTCTACGGAAACGGAGTCTTTGCGGAATATTTCACCGTCGGGTGCGTTTTTCTCGTTTTCGTCAAGTACCTCATCCAGCACCAAATCATCGTATATTGCGCGTATGTCCTCGCAACAAGAGAGGGGAATATCTTCGGATTCTTGAAGCTTCAAGTATTTGTTGACGAGGCCGCGAAAGCGCAGCTTCTTTGAACGCGTTGTTTTGTCAAGAACATCGCTTATTTCCCGGCGGGTGCTGCTGACGCCTTCAATATCGTTGGTCAGCACGATTTCGTCAATCAAACACCTGCGGGCAAATTGCGAAACGGCGACGCCGGGTAGCCTGTCAGACAACAAAGACACGTCCTTATCAAGCCTGATGATTGACAACGCGTTTTCGTATACTTCCGCGCACGGCACAAGAAATGCGGGGTTGTCATGAATATGAAAATCCAAGTGAATGGTATTCGGAGATGAAAAAACCTGCTCATAGTATTCTTGTATGTTGTCGGTTTTGTATCTGTTTTTTAGAAATGTCACATAATCCATAGTATTCACATCTTTCATCTTGGCAAGAGGTTAAACGAGTATTCACATACATTGGTGAACGCCGAATGCATTTAGCGTCAAAAAGCGATTGTTTTCATCAATGTCGCAGATAAAGCGAGAGCAACATTAACGAAAAACGCGAATTTCCGTTGATATATTGAGCTGAATGAACTGATTCTAACAGCTTTCCTCATTGATGTCAAGTGCCTAAGCAATAATATCACCAAGTACGCGTTGAATTATGCCGTATTCCGCAGAGATACGATAGTTGAATTATGGCTCCATGTCAATAGTTGGGGTAGAGGAAAAATAGAAAGAAATAAGACCCAA
>CAZUSM010000008.1:0-29681 GCA_964623675.1 uncultured Oscillospiraceae bacterium | reverse complement strand
TTGCCATAATCAAGACTCCTTAAACATATCATATTTCGGAATATCCATTCCGAAAATTATAGTAGACCTTTTTTCGTGGAAAGTCAACGCATTTTCAGGGGCGAAAATCAATTTTGTAGAATTCAATAAAAATCGAAGCTCCATTTTGTGAAACATTACAGAACAAGATTTTCCTGACACATCGAAAGTTGACAAAGTTTCGCCTGCGGCGTAAACTAAAGCGTTGAAATGGCTATTACGAACAAGAGATGGAGATGGAGAAAGAATGGAAAATGGCAAGGCAACAAAGGTCGAAACCATAAAAATGGTGGAGAGCGCGATGGGCGTGCTTGACCTTTTGCGCACGAGCAAAACGCCCCTCGGCGTCAACGCGGTTGCAAAGCAGTGCGGCCTGAACCCGTCCACGTCGTTTCGCATTTTGAAAACGCTTGAAAAAACGGGCTGGGTGTACCAAATGGAGGATGACCGCTACATCACCGGGCAAAAGCTCAGCTTCGTCACCGAGCGCAACAGCTTCCATATGGCGCTGTCGGACGCGGCGAAATTCGTCATGGAGGACTGCACCGCCCACCACGGGCTTGCCATGAACCTCATCGTGCGCGACGGGGCGGACTGCGTGATTTTGCAGCAGTCCTTGACCAAGAGCATCATCAACTATGTGCCCCCGCTGCACTCGGCTCTGCCGTACTATGCCTGCGGCGGCGGCAAGATACTCCTGTGCGAACTGCCCGACGCGCTCATCGACCAGATGATGAGCACCCACCACATGGAGGCGCTGACCCCTTTCACCATAACCGACCCCAAGCAGTATCGAGACGAGCTTAAACGCACGGCCGAAAACGGCTATGCCATTGATTTTCAAGAGTCGTCCATCAACGGCAGCTGCATCGCCGTGCCCGTGCGCGACAAGGAGGGCACAATAATCGCGTCGCTGTCGTTCAGCGGGCTGATCGGCGTGGCCGAGCCGGGCAAGCTGCTGAAATATCTGCCCGCGCTGAAAGAGGCGTCCGCGCGCATCACGAGCAGCCTCTTTGACTGCTGGGGGCTGTGAGACCATGGCGGGGTATATTATAATATGTATGGTGACGGTGCTGGCCGGGCTTGCGCAGGGTGTGTGCGGCTTCGGCGCGGGCATACTCACCATGATGGCCCTGCCGCACTATTTCCCCATGAGCCGCGCCGCCGGGATATCCGGCGCGATCAGCCTCGCGCTGACGCTGCTGATGGTGCTCAAATACCGCCGTCACGTCAACGTGAAAAAGACGCTCCTGCCGCTGCTTTTTTACGCGGCGTGCTCGGCCTTGGCCATTCGCTTCGGCGCGCGGCTGGATCAGGCGCTTTTGAAGCGCGTGTTCGGCGGCTTTTTGATTTGCCTGACGCTTTATCATTTTCTCCTGTCGAAAAAAGAGGTCGGCGAGTGGAGCGCGCCGGTGTGCGTGGCGGCGTGGGCGTTTTCGGGCGTGTGCAGCGGGCTGTTCGCCGTGGGCGGGCCGCTGATGGTGCTGTATTTCATCTCGCACACAAAAAGCAATGAGGAATTCCTCGGCACGACGGAGCTGCTGTTCTTCGTCAATCTCGTGTCCAGCACGTATTTGCGCATAGAGGGCGGCATAATCACCGCCTCGGACGCGCCGCTCATCGCGCTGTGCATCGTCTGCGTCGGCCTTGGGCTGTTCATCGCCAACAAGATAGTGGCGCGCATAAACGGCGCGCGGCTGAAAAACATAGTCTACATCGGCGTGGGCATAAGCGGGGTCATCAATCTCCTCGGCGGGTGAAAAAACGGAAAGGACGGTGGATGCTCTCTTGGCAAAGGGCATAAGAGACGCACAAAACAAGCTGACCGAAGACGCCATAAGCAACGCCTTTCTCAAACTGCTGTCGGAAAAGGATGTTCACAAGATAACTGTCAAGGATATATGCGAGCACGCGGGCGTCAACAGGGGCACGTTTTATCTGCATTATATTGATATAGTAGACCTCATTGACAGGCTTAATTCGTGGTATATTGACAGGGCAGTGCAATTTTACCGCATGGAGTTTGACAGCTTCGGCGACAAAATCGACAGTGAGGCACTTGAAGCTGGAGTACGCGGGCATTTGACGCTTTTGGCCTCGTGGCCGCTGTATGCCGAGATTGTGTTTGGTCGCGGGCTGTGCCCGCAGTTTTTCGACAGGCTCAATCAGACCTGCGAGCGTGAAATGCGCGAGCATATCAAAAAGGCCGGTGACAAAATCAATCTGCGAAAGGCGGAATATGACTACGCCTTCGGCTCTGCCGGGGTGGTTGGCATAATGCAGAAATGGTGCAAGGACGGTCTTGCGGAATCGGTTGATACTATCACGGATTATATCGTGACGCTTTTGCAAAAGAATAATTTCTTCGTTTGAGAACAGACGGATTTTCCGCCTGTTCTCAACATTTTCGGCAAAAATGTTGAGAGAATGAACAAATCGACGAAAGCTGCGCATTGAACGGAAAATGCCGGGATGCTAAACTTGAATCAGCGGCACAACTCACATAATCAAAAGGAGAAAACAGCATGAAAAAATACAGAGTTATCATCCTCGGCACAGGCAACGTCAGCTCTTACGCGGTCAAGGCACTCAACAAGCGCGAGGATATGGAAATAGTCGGCGTGTGGACGACCGACTTTGCCAAGGACGACATCGGCAAGGACGCCGGGCTTCTCCGCCACTGCGAGGGGCAGCCCATCGGCGTCACCGTCACCGGTGATTTGGACGCGCTCATCGCCATGAAGCCCGACGCGGCAATGATGGGGCTCGGCGGGCCGAACGTGGAGGCGACCGCTGTGCCCATTGCGTGCAAGCTCCTCCGCGCGGGCATCAACGTCGTCGGCACGACGCTTTTGCGCTATCTTTGGCCGGAAACCTGCATTTTCAAAGACGATGTGGCCGCGATAAAGGCCGCTTGCGAGGCCGGCAACGCCTCTTTCTTCGTCTCCGGCAATCACCCCGGCTTTGCCTGTGATTTTCTGCCGACGGCAATGCTGACCTCCGCGAACAAGATTGACAGCATAAATGCGGTCGAGATAATGAATTACAGCGTTGCGCCCAACGAGTTTGAAATGAAAGAGGGGCGCGGCTTCGGCATGCCGGTTGAGTTCAAGGCACTCAGCGAAAACCCGGAGTTTATAAAAATGACTTGGGGCCCGTGCGTGGACTATATTGCAAACGCCCTCGGCTATAAGTGCGAGGGATACACCACAAGCTATGAAAAGGCCGTGACCGACCACGACGTATCCGTGGCCTACGGCACCATCCCCGCAGGCACGGTCGCCGCCGTGCGCCTGACCGTGACCGGCATCATAAACGGCAAGCCCGCCATCACCGTCGGCGCAGTCAACCGCATGAGCGAGGATTGTGCCCCCGATTGGCAGCGCGGCTCACAGCCGGGCGTGTATTACATCACGGTCAAGGGCGAGCCGAGCATGAACATGGAGTATTCCTATGACATGTCCGTGGCATACGGCTACAGCATTGTGGCCTGCCGTGCGCTCAACGCCATTCCCGCCGTCTGTGCGGCGAAGCCCGGCATAATCTCCTCCCAGGAGATTCCCTTCACCCTGCCCACCTGCGCATTTGACTGAAAGAGAATAAACACAAAAATGCCGTGCTGAAAACCAGCACGGCATTTTCACGCCGATTTATCGTTGTTTACAAGCTCGCTTTTGCGCCCGGTCAGCGCTTTTTGCCGCGCTTGATGAGCACGAGGGCGGCCGCACCGAGGCACAGCGACGCAATGAGCAGCCCCAGCCACAGCTTGCCGCGCGCCTCGTCGCCGGTGGCGATGCCGACGAAGGCGGCTTTCACGGCGGCGGCCTTTTCGGCGCGCGCGTTGTCGTCAAGGCGCTTCAAATTCCCCCTTTGTTTTTCTCGTAATTGTGGTATAATGAATTGTTTAATAAGATATCAAGGTCAGGAGAAGTGACGATGAAAATAAAAGTTATGCTGGCAATTGCGCTGTGCAAGGCGCTGAGGGGGCTGTCGCGGCTTTTGCACCGGGGTGGCACGGCCATGCCGGGACGGTATGCGCTGAAAATCTGCCCGAACCTGCTGCAGGTGCTCGCGCGCGACGTCAAGGTCGTCGCCATCACGGGCACGAACGGCAAAACCACCAGCGCGCGCATGATTGAGGCCGCCTTTGCCGACGAGGGCAAAAGCTATTTCGCCAACCGTTCCGGCGCGAACCTCATCAGCGGGATAACCACCGAGTTTGTCATGAACTCCACGCTCACCGGCAAATGCCGCAGGGAGTACGCCGTCATCGAGTGCGACGAGGCGGCGGCGGTGCGCGTTTTCCCCCAGCTTCAGCCCGCCGTCATCGTCGTGACGAACCTTTTCCGCGACCAGCTTGACCGCTACGGCGAGGTCACGCACACGCTTGAAAACATCAAAACCGCCATATCCGGCGCGCCGAACGCTGTGCTGTGCCTCAATGCCGACTGCTCGCTCACCTCGTCCTTGGCAGACGCGCTGCCCAACCGCTGCGTTTACTTCGGCATCGACGAGGGCGCGCTGCCCACGCACGAGGCCACCGAACTGTCCGACGCCAGCCACTGCATCCGCTGCAAAAGCGAGTATGAGTATTCTTACATCACCTACGGCCACCTCGGCGGCTTTCGCTGCCCCAAGTGCGGGTACACCCGCCACGCGGCGGACTTCGCCGTGACGGAGGTCGTCGAGCAGACGGGCGACGGCTCGACCGTCGTGATGAACCTGCGCGGCGAGCGGCGCATCGTCGGGGTCAATCTCCCGGCGGTGTACAATATATATAACGCCGCCGGTGCGGCGGCGGCCTTGGCCGAAATGGGCTTGGGCGCGGACGCGGCGGTGAAGGCGCTGTCGGAGTTCAAATGCGGCTTCGGACGCATGGAGCAGTTTGACCTCGGCGCGCGCGGCACGAAGCTGATGCTGGTGAAAAACCCCGCCGGGTGCAATCAGGTGGTTGAGTTTTTGCAGTGCATCAAGGACAAGTTCGTGCTCGTCATGTGCCTGAACGACCGCCCCGCCGACGGCACGGACATATCATGGATTTGGGACGTGGACTTTGAGCGCCTTTCCGACTTGTCCGGGCGGCTGCAGCGCGTCGTCGTCGCGGGCGACCGCGCCGAGGACATGCGCCTGCGCATCAAATACGCCGGCGTTGACGACGCCGAGATTGACACCCTGCGCGATTATGACGCGCTGGTCAAATGGGCGAGTGAGCAGCAGGACGCGGTTTACATCATGCCCACCTACACCGCCATGCTCGAACTGCGCGAGGCGATAGTCCGCCGCATCGGCGGCAGCGATTTTTGGGAATGAGGGGGACGAGCGACATGGAACTGAAAATTTGCCACATGTACCCGGACGTGCTGAACCTTTACGGCGACCGGGGCAACGTGATTTGCATGCAGCGCCGCCTCGCCTGGCGCGGCATTGACGCGTCTGTCACCAAGCTCCCCATCGGCGAAAAGCAAAGCCTCGCCGGGTTTGACATCGTGCTCATCGGCGGCGGGCAGGACTTTGAGCAGCAGGTGCTCTTGGACGATTTGCACCGCGGCAAGGACAAGGAGATAATCGCCGCCATTGAAGACGGCGTGACCTTTTTGACCATTTGCGGCGGCTATCAGATGATGGGCAGCTATTACGAGACTTATGACCATCAGCGCTGTGACTTCATCGGCGCGGTCGATTTTTACACCCTCGGCGCGAAAGAGCGCATGATCGGCAATTATAAATTCAAATGCACCGAAAGCGCGGGGGGCAGCGTGGTCGTCGGGTTTGAAAATCACAGCGGCAAGACCTATCTCGGCGCGGGCGTCGAGCCGCTGGGGCGCGTGCTCGCGGGCTTCGGCAACAACGGCGAGGACGGCACCGAGGGCGTGCACTACAAAAACCTTTTCGGCACATACAGCCACGGGCCGCTCCTGCCCAAAAACGCCGCGTTGTGCGATTTGATTTTGCAAACGGCACTCACGCGCAAATACGGCGCGGCGGAGCTCATGCCGCTGGACGACGCGGCGGAAACGGCGGCGCACGACACCATGTGCGCCAAGCTATAACAAACAGGAGGCACGGCAATGCTGCGCTTTTACAACGCGAAAATTTTGACCTTTCAACACGGGCTCAATATCATAGACGGCGAGGTGTGGACAGACGGCGGGGCGATCGCCCTTGTCGGCAAGCCGAGCGACGCCGCGCCCCGCCCCGCCTTTGAGCGGGAGCTTGACCTTTCCGGCAAGCTCATCATGCCGGGGTTCAAAAACGCGCACACCCACACCGCGATGACGCTTTTCCGCTCCCTTGCCGACGACATGCCGCTCGACCCGTGGCTCAACGAGCAGATTTGGCCAAATGAGGCCAAGCTGACGGGCGAGGCGGTGTATGACTTCACCAAGCTCGGCATACTCGAATATCTCTCCTCCGGCGTCACGGCCTGCTTTGACATGTATCTGAAAAATGATTATTACGCCAAGGCGTGTGTGGACGCGGGCTTTCGCACGGTGATTTGCGCCGCGCTCAACCGCTTTGACGCAGACCCGGAGAACATCGAGCGGGAGTATTTGAAGTTTAACGATTATAATCAGCTTGTCTCTTACGCCCTCGGCATTCACGCCGAGTACACCACCCCCGTCGAGCGCATCGAGTATATGGCCGCGCTCGCGGAAAAGTATAAAGCCCCGTGTTTCACGCATTTGTCCGAAACGCGCGGCGAGGTCGAGGGCTGCCGCGAGCGGTACGGCCTGACGCCGCCTCAGCTTTTGGACAAGCTCGGCTTTTTCAAATACGGCGGAGGCGGCTTCCACTGCGTGTGGCTGGACGAGGCCGACATTGCCCTCATGGCGGAGAAAAAGCTGTGGGCGGTGACCTGCCCCGGCTCGAACGCCAAGCTGGCCAGCGGCATCGCGCCCATTGACAGGCTCGCCGAGGCGGGCGTCCCGCTCGCCGTCGGCACGGACGGCGCGGGCAGCAACAACGCCCTTGACATGTTCCGCGAGATGTATCTGGTGAGCGTCCTGCAAAAGCTGCTTTGCGCCGATGCCGCCGCCGGGGACGCCGCGAGGACGCTTGAAATGGCCTGCGTGGGCTCTGCGCGCGCAATGGGGCTGAACGACTGCGACGACGTCGCCGTCGGCAAGCGGGCGGATTTGACCGTCATTGACCTTGACAAGCCCAACATGCGCCCCATAAACGACATTGCGAAAAACCTTGTCTATTCCGGCTCGAAGGACAATGTGTATATGACCGTCGTCAATGGCCGGATACTGTATGAAAACGGCGAATTTTCCATCGGCGAGAGCGCCGGGGATATCTACGCGCGCTGTGACGCGTGGCGAAAGAGGATTATAGCCCGATGAAAAAAATTGACCTCCATGTGCATACCTCGGCCTCTGACGGCACGCTCTCCGGCGGCGAGATGCTTCGCCTTGCCGCGGCGCGGGGCTTGGCCGCCGTGGCCGTGACGGATCATGACACCGTGTCCGGCTATGCCGAGGCCGCCGAGGCCGGGCGCGAGCACGGCGTGGAGGTTGTGCCCGGCATTGAGATCAGCACGAAGTACGGCGGCGCGGTGCACATCTTGGGGTATTATATCGACACGCAAAGCGAGCTTTTGCGCCCGGTGCTGGACTGGGTGGTGCACGACCGCGACGCGCGCAACCGCAAAATGGCCGAGCTGATGGCCGCCGACGGCCTCCCCGTGGACTATGACGAAATGCGCGCCCGCTTCGGCGAGGTGATAGGTCGGCCGCACTTTGCCGAGGTGCTGGTGGAGCTGGGTCTTGCCGACAGCGTGCAGGACGCGTTTGACCGCTATGTCGAAAAGGGTCGAAAATACTGGCTGCCGAGGAGCTTTTTGTCCATTGAGCGGTCGATTGAGATCATCGCCGCCGCGGGCGGCGCGCCGGTGCTGGCGCATCCGTTTCAGTATAAGCGCGATGACGCCGCCTTGCGCGAGCTCATCGAGCACTGCATCGACTGCGGCCTTTGCGGCATGGAATGCCGCTATTCCGGCTATGACGTGGACATGACCGCGTATTTGGAGCGCCTCGCGGACGAATACGGCCTCATCAAAACCGGCGGCAGCGACTTCCACGGCGAGAACAAGCCCCACATCGCCCTCGGCGAGGGGATAGGCGGCGAGCTGAACGTCCCTTATGAGTTCTTGCTCGCGCTCAAAGAGAAAACAGGAAAGAGATAAAGCGAGGGGGATGAACCCCTGGTCAAAACGCTGTTCATTCAAAGCCCGGAAAGCTACATAGAAAAGGCGCTGACAAGAAAATCCAGCGGGGGGGGGTCAAGCGCCACTAACTGTAAAATCGCGCTGATTTCCACGCTCGTTTGGGGCTTCTTGGCCTATCATCTGCTGGTGATAACCTCGGTGGGGAACGCCGACGCCGTGTGCGAGGGGCTTTATGCCTACACGGCGGCGGACTGGGCGCTGGCCTGCGGGCGCTGGTGCGCGCGGTATTTTTACGGCGCGGTGGGCAACGTGGTTATGCCCGGCGTGTGGGTGACGCTTTACATGCTGTGCGTTTTCGCCTCGGTGCTGCTGCTTGCGCGCCTGTGGCGGCTTGAAAGCCCGATTTCAATTTTCTTCACGGCGGCGCTGCTCGCCGTCAACCCCACGGTCATTGACCAGTCGCTTTTGCAGTATATGTTCATGTCCTGGGGGCTGAGCAACCTTTTGGGGCTTGCGTTTGTGTACGCGGTTTTCGCCTCCGACAGCCGCCTTGTGCGCTATCTCGCCGCGCCCGTGGGCATGGCGGTGGCGTTCGTGTTTTATCAAGCCTCCGTCGGGCTTGTCGCGCTCGCGTTTGGCCTGACGCTCATTTTGCGCCTCCTGCGCGGCATGGATTGGCGGGGCATGCTCCGCTCGGTTTTGCGCTTCGCCCTCTCGGCGGCAATCGGCGCGACGGAGTATTTCCTCATCCTCCGCTATGAGCTCAACCGCTGGGGCGTCGCGGAGAGTGACCGCGTCGGCGCGTTCTCCCTGCGCGAGATTTTCGCCTCCCTCGGCGAAACCGTCCCCGATGCTTACCGCTTTTTCTTCGCTTATTTTGACGACGCGACCTTCCGCCGCAAGTACATCGCCCTCGCCCTCGGCGCGATTTTGCTGCTGTTCTTCCTGCGGCGGCTGTGGCTTGTGATTAAAGACCGGCATTATGCCGAGGCCGCCTGCGCCGCGCTGCTGCTTGTGCTCACGCCGGTGCTGGCGAATGTTTGCCGGGTGCTGTTTCCGTATTTCACGGTGGTTGAGATTATGGAATATCAGCTTATGCTGCTCGTTCCGTTCCTGTTCGCCGTGGGCGAGGAGCGGGAAGTGCGCTTTGTCAACACGCACAATCTCGCGCGCCTCGTGGCCTTTGCGCTGTGTCTGGTGCTCGTCGGGGGCTACACCGTCTCCGCCAACGCCACCTATCGCGCCTATGATTTGAGCTATCGCCACGCGCAGTATGAGGCCGGGGAGATTGTCCGCCGCGCCCGCGCGCTGGACGATTATCAGCCCGGCGAGACCGTCATGCTCGTCGGCTTCATCCGCGATGACACCCTGCGCGAAACCAACGCCGTCTATGATTACGCCTACAGCATGTATGACAATCTCATCTTTTGGGAGGAGTACATGGGCATAACCTCCGGCCGCCGCAACTTCTTCCTCGACACCCTCGGCGTCGACATCGGCGAGGTGGACATGGCGCAGTATGTCGCCGTCACATCCGGCGACGCCTTCGCCGCCATGCCCGTCTATCCCGCCCAAGGCTCCGTCGCCCGCATAAACGGCACAATAGTCGCCAAGCTCACAGACGACCCGCTGAGGTTTGATTGAATGATTAAATAGGATTATCCCCCGGTGCACCGCACCGGGGGATTTTTCAAGCCTAAGTTTTATTTAGCTTTATTTCACTTCACTTCGTCAAAGGTGAGCTGCACCTTGAACAGATCCCCGTCCACGACGAGGGTCATTTTGCCCTTTTGCAGCTCGGTGAGGCTGTTTGCGATGGAGAGGCCGAGTCCGCTGCCCTCGGTGTTGCGCGAGGAATCGCCGCGCACAAAGCGCTCGGTCAGCTCGTCCCCCGCCACGGTCAGGCGCGTTTTGGAGATGTTGCGGAAGGTCACGCTCGCGCCGGGGCACAGCGCCTTGCCGCTTGTGCGCGTCACGCGCCGCAGCTCCAAATATACGCGCGTTCCGGGGAGGGAATATTTGCAGATATTGTTCATCAGATTGTCGAACACGCGCCAAAGCTGCTGCCGGTCGGCCATGATGTAAACGTTCTCCTCCGGCTTGTCCACGATGAGCTCCAGCCCGGCGGCCTCCAGCTTTTCGGCGTATTCGCCCGCCGTCTGCGTCAGCATCACGCCCAAGTCACAGCGCTCCGGGTTCACGGCGAGGTTGCCCGTGGACGCCTTGGACGCCTCCATCAGATCCTCAATCAGCTTTTTCAGCCGCGCCGACTGCCGCGACAGCACCGCGAGATACTCCCGCGCCGTCTCGTTTCCAATCTCCTCCTTTTCCAAGAGGTCAACATAGTTGACAATGGAGGTCAGGGGCGTTTTGATGTCGTGCGAGACGTTGGTGATAAGCTCGGTTTTGAAGCGCTCGCTCTTGACGCGCTCGGCAATGGCCTTGTTCATGCCGTCGGTGATGCGGTTCAAGTCCTCGCCGTGCTCCTTGAGCGCGCCGCGCATGCGCGCGGTGTCCACCCGGTGGGTCACATTGCCGTTTGCAATCTCGCGCCCGGCATTCAATAGCCGCTTCATCGCCGCGACGAGGTATATCCCCAGCGCGATGAGCACCGCGCGCTCGAAAAACCAGGCGACAAGGTGGTCGCCGGAGTCGGTGTTGACCATGAATATGAATTCCGCCAGCAGCACCGCCAGCACGACCAGCACCACGCGCGGCACGAACGAAATAGTCTTCACATCGCCGACGAGCGCGGCAAGCGCGCCCTTGCACCATGTGAGCACCCGCCGGAAAATCCCCCAGCACCATGCGAGGATTTTATAGCACAGGCATGAGCTTATTGCGGTTTTCAGCTTGATGCGCACGGCGAGGCTCATGCTCCACAGCACCGCCACCGCCGCGAGCGCCACCACGCTCAAGCCCATCAGCGCCGAGAGCGCCATGTCCATGCGCCACGTTTCCGCCAGCGAGAAGATAAGCCCAACGCAGCCTATCCCGGCCACGAGCATCACGGCGGAATAGATGTCAAACGGTATGCGCTCGACCCACGTGGGCGTCACCGCGCCGTCGGGCTCGCGCCGCCCCGCCGCCGCCATGAGGAACACGAACAGCGCGATTGACGCAAGACCCGTCCCCACGGCGGTGATGAGCAGGTCATAGCGGTAATTGTTCAACAGACCCATCACGCGCGAGGTGACATAAATCTCGCTCTCGTCGGGAATCTCGGCGAGGACGTACCCTTGCAAGGTGTACGGCGCTTGCGCCGTTGAATACACGGCGTGTTCGCCGCCCTCGGCGGCGGTGTCGGCGGGGGTGTCGGTGTCGGCGGCCTTGCCGCCGACACCGACCGCGCTCTCGCTGTCGCTCTCGCCCTCGGTGCTGTCAACGGCGGCGGGGGTGGGCGTGGGCGCAATCTGCGCCTCGGCGCTGCGCCCCGCCCAGGTGTAGCCGTAGCCGTCGCTCCCACGATAGACGATGACGCCGTTTTCCGTGCCATTGTCTTGGTATGTGTGCTCCTCGACAAAGTCAATCGACTGCGGGTAAGCCGCCAGCTGATACTCGCGCCCGCCCAAGGTGTCCTCGATGATGTCGCCGTCCTTGTCGCGCAAAACATAGGCGAAAGCGCCGTCCTGCTCCAAGCCCTCGGTCGTGCCCTCGATGGCGAACTTGGCCAGCGTGTTCTCGCTTTGGGTGTAGCACCAGCTCCGATAGATATCGCCGCACAGGCCGCCGTTGTCGAGCTGATAGGCGTCGCTCGCGGTCAGCGCGACCACGCCCACGAAGCACGCCGCGAACACCGCGATGAATATCATCAGCAAAACAAATGCCAGCACGCGCGCGCCGAGACTGTTCAACAGCTTGTTCATTTCAATCCTCCTCTTTCCGTGGGGCGCTCGAATTTGTACCCCTGCCCCCACACGGCCTTGATGTATCGCGGCTCGGCGGGGTTTATCTCAATCTTTTCGCGCAGATGCCGAATGTGCACGGCCACGGTGCTCTCCGCGCCGTAGGGCTCATCCTCCCACACACTGCGGTAAATCTCGCGCGGGGAGTAAACGCTGTCCGCGTTTTTCATCAAAAGCTTCAGTATCTCATACTCCGTCGGCGTGAGGTATACCGCCTCGCCGTCGACCTGCACGGTCTTTTTCCGGTCGTCGAGCGTCACCGTGCCGAGGGTGAGTGCACCGTCGTCGCCGCGCGCGCCGCTGCCGCCGAGGGTCATGTACCGCCGAAGCTGTGACCGCACCCGCGCCAGCATTTCCACCACGTTGAACGGCTTGGTGATGTAATCATCCGCGCCCACGTTCAGCCCCAAAACCTTGTCCGTGTCCTCGCTCTTGGCCGTCAGCATGATGACAGGCACATTGCTCACGCGCCGAAGCTCCGCCATCGCGCTTATCCCGTCGAGCACCGGCATCATCACGTCCATCAGCACAAGCTGAACGTCCTCGGTTTTCAGCCGGTCGAGCGCCTCGCGCCCGTTGTACGCCTCAATGACCTCGTACCCCTCGCTCTCCAAGTATATTTTCAGCGCGGAAACTATGTCCCGCTCGTCGTCACAAACCAAAATCCTGTACATTGTCTCACCTCTCCGCCGGGGCAATCGGCATGCTCCCTCGCCCCGTCTTTCATGCTTATTGTACAACAAACGTTATTAAAAACCAACGTCAAAAACCATTAAAATTTGTTTAAGAGGCGGAAATCGCCGCTTTTTGCACACATTAAAAGGAATTTCTACCCTGCGTAGAGTGAATTCTGCGGATTCTCCACCGTGGGAGAGCGGTATACGCGCACGAAAACGTGTTAATAGCTTGAATTCTATCTCGAAAAGGTGTATAGTTTTCATACAGTTTAACCCCAAATGTCAAAAACACCTTAACAAGAGAGGCACTTACACATGAGCTATATCGTCTTCACCGACACCTCCGCAAATATCCCCACGCCCATGCTCAAAGAGCGCGATATTAAGGTCATCGCATTCAAATATATGTACGAGGGCGAGGAGCACACCTGCCTCGACACTGACGAATTTGACGGAGATAAGTTTTACGCCACCATTCGCGGCGGCCTCGCCGTCACCACGGCGCAGATCCCGCCCCAGCATTATATGGACACCTTTGCCCCCTTCCTTGCGTCCGGCAACGACGTGCTGTTTGTCAGCATGTCCGGCGGCATCAGCGGCTCGTGCAACAGCGCGCGCATCGCCGCCGAGGAGCTGAAAGAGCAGTACCCCCTGCGCTCGGTGCAGGTCATCGACACGCTGGGCGCGTCGCTGGGTGAGGGCTTGGTCGCGCTTCGCGCGGCGGAGCTTCGCGACGCGGGCGTTGAGCTTATGCGCGCCGTGGAAGAGCTGAATCTGATGAGCAAGCGCATGTGCCAGGTGTTCACGGTGGACGATCTCATGCACCTTCGCCGCGGCGGCCGCCTGTCCAACATCTCCGCCGTCGTGGGCACGGTGCTGCATATCAAGCCCCTGCTCATTGGCAACGAAAACGGCCAAATTATCTCCATCGCGAAGCTCCGCGGCAGAAAGCGCGCCATCGAGACCTTGGCCGAGCGCTTTGACGAGCACGCCGTCGAGCCGGAAAAGCAGCTTGTCGGCATCGCGCAGGCCGGCTGCCGCGAGGACGCGGAGTATCTCATCTCCCTCCTCAACAAAAACCACCCGCCGCGCGAGATACTCAACGTCGAGTATGAGCCCGTCACCGGCTCTCACGTCGGCCCCGGCGCCCTCGCTCTCTTCTTCGTCGCCGACGACGACGTCCGCCTCATGCGGAGCTGATTCAAGCGCAGCTAACACAAGCGCGGTAAATTACGAATAGCTGACACAAGCGCAGTTAATTCAAACACAACTAATTAAGCAAAGTCAATTCAACAATAATCTTTCCCTTTTTCTTCTTTCAGCCGGGACGGCCAAGCCGCCCCGGCGGTTTTTATGCCCGATTGTTTTATTTTGTGTCTGATATTGAAATTTACGCTTTTATTCTCCCACCGGTGGGTGTATAATTCGACAGGAATGTGCAACTCGAATAAAGGAGCGATTTTTATGGACATCGCCTTGAATGAATTTGAAGCCGCGGCGGGGCGGATTGCGCATGTGATTCACCGCACGGAGCTGGAGCACTCGGCCACGTTTTCCGCCATGACCGGGGCGGAGATATACCTCAAATGCGAAAACCGGCAGAAAACCGGCGCGTTCAAGCTGCGCGGGGCGAGCAACAAGATTTTCTCCATGCTCGAACGGGGTGAGCGTTGCCCGGTGGTGGCCTCGTCTGCGGGCAACCACGCGCAGGGCGTGGCCTACGCGGCCAAGATGGCCGGGATTCCCGCGACGATAGTCATGCCGGAGGCCGCGCCGATCGCCAAGGTTCAGGCCACGGAGGGCTACGGCGCGCGCGTGGTGCTCGCGGGGAGCTGCTATGACGACGCGTATGCCGAGGCTTGCCGAATCTGCCGCGATGAGGGCGCGAAGTTTTTGCACCCATATAACGACGTGGAGGTCATCACCGGGCAGGGGACGCTCTCCGGCGAGATTCTCGACCAGCTCCCGGAGGCGGACGTCATCATCGTCCCGGCCGGCGGGGGCGGGCTTTTGGCCGGTGTGGCCACGGCGGCCAAGAAGCTCAAGCCCGGCATAAAGGTGTACGGCGTTCAGGCCGAGGGCGCAGACGCCGTGGCGCAAAGCTTCGCCGCCGGGCATCTCGTCACGACCGACAGCGCCGCCACAATCGCCGACGGCATAGCCGTCAAAGCCCCCGGCGACATCACCGTGGAGCTCATCTCCCGCTACGCCGACGGGGTGGTGACGGTTTCGGACTTGGAGATTTCGGACGCGATTTTGCAGCTGATGGAGCGGTCAAAGCAAATCGTCGAGCCCGCCGGGGCGACGCCTCTGGCCGCCGTGTTGAGCGGCAAGCTCGACATCGCGGGCAAGCGCGTGGTGTGCCTACTCTCCGGCGGCAACATCGACGTCAGCTTCGTCCAGTGCATCATCGAGCAGGGCTTGGTGGCGCGCCATCGCCGCATGAAGTTCACCGCCACGCTGCTGGATAAACCGGGCAGCCTCGTGCGCATGCTGGACGTCATCGCCGCCGCGCGCGCAAACATACTCACCGTCGAGCACGACAAGCTCCGCCTCGGCCTCAACCCCAACGAGACCACCGTGCACATCGCCTGCGAGGTCGCGGGCGAGGCACACGGCGAGGCCGTGCTGAAGGCTCTGCGCGAGCTGGGCTACAAGGTGCAGGAAAACTGAACAAGATACAGCAATCCCGGCGGGAAGTGCCCCGCCGGGATTACTGCATTATAAAATTACCTTAATCACTCTTTGGCGTCTTTTTTCTTGCCTTTGAGGAGATAGCCGATGAACATGACTATGGCGAAGAAGATGAGATAGCCGCAGACCTGCTGATAGCCCTTGCCGACCCAGCAGCAGTAAACCATGAACACACAGCACAGCACGCCGAGGCCGGGGAGGAGATAGCGCTTGACAAAGCTGAGATCCTTGCCCTTGACCATGAGCGCGATGAACATGGGAATATACATGGCGTAAAGGTTGATGATGCTGATTTCGTCGGGTTCCCAGCCGATCCACATGCAGTCATGCACGCCGCCGAAGAAGTCCGGCCCGCGCATCCAAAGAATCGTGATCCACGCGTACCAGAAGCCGCCCATGATAAGCCCGACGAGGCCGGACTTGATGACAAAGCCGTTCTGCTCGTCGACATCGCCGTAAAACTCCGGGCGGGGGCCCATGCCGCGGGCGGAGATGGAGTACATGCCGCGGCAAGAGCCCATGATGAGGCCGTTCATCGTGCCGAGGCAGGCGATGCACACGAACACGTAAACTATCGTGCCGACGGCATTGCCGAATATGTTGGAAAACGCGATGCGCGGGAGGTTTTCACCCAGCGGCCACGTACCGATGATGGTCTCGACACTGCCGACGGAGCTCATGGAGAAAATGTACAGCGAGTAGATGACCACGCAGGTGAAAGCGCCGATGATGAGCGCGAGGGGGAGATTCTTTTTCGCGTTGTGCAGCTCGGAGTTGATGCTGGTGGCGATTATCCAGCCCTCGTAGGCGAAGGCAAAGGCCGTCACGCCCGCGAATATGCCGGAGAAGCCGCTGCCGGACTCGGCATTGAGGCGCGCACCCTCGGCCAGAACGCTGGCCGTCGCGCCGTTGGACAGGCCGACAATCGTGCCCACCACGCCCATGAGAATGAGCGGGACGAGCTTGATGACCGTCATGGACACCTGCAGCTTGCCGGCGAGCTTCGGGCTGAGGATGTTGATGCCGTAGCCCATCATCAAAAAGCCCGCGCCGAGGCCGATGGCCTCCATGCTGATGATGCCGGTTTCAAAATTGAGCGCCTGAACGCCGAACAGGGGGCAGGCGAACACCGCCGCGAAAAACGCGAGCGTTGCCGAGAGGGAGGGATAGTATATCGTGTTCAAAAACCAGCCGACGTAATAAGCATACGTGGAGCCGAGGGCGACCTCGGCATAGTCGACCACGCCGTTGACCTTTTCATAGCGCGCGCCCAGCTCCGCAAAGACGAGGGAGCAGATAATGCACATAAGGCCGACGATGGCCACGACGAGCACGGCCTTGGTCATGTCGCCGCCGGTGAGCGAAAGCACCTTGCCGCCTTTGATGAACACGCCGGAGCCAATGACGATGCCGATGACCATGGCGATGGCGGTCGGAAGTCCATATCGTTTTTCCATGTTTCTTTCCTTCCTGAATACCTCTGTTTCTTGTTTTCTTCGCTTATTTAAAGCAATTAACTATACTATATACAATTTAACGCCCAGTGTCAACCAAAAGAGCGCGGAGCGGGTCAACTTTGAAGGAAATCTGCAAAATCCGCGACGGATTTGAAGTAGTTCGGGCAATTCTGACGCATGAAGCGCTCAATCTGCGGCACGTCGCTGCTCCAGCCGACGGCGGCGAAGTCCACGCCGCACTTGACGGCCATGTCGTACCCCGGCTTGAGGTCGTCCACCATCAAAAGCTCATCGGGGGTGAGCTTGAAGCGGCGCATGATGTCCTCCAGAGGGAAGGGGCTGGGCTTGCGCTCGTTGTTCGGCCGCTCCCAGCCGTAAACCGCGTCGGGCGCGGGCAGGCCGTTTTTCTCATAATCGCGGAGAATGTTGAAGTCAAAGGAGTGCGACACCACGCAGATGAGCCCGCCCTCGGCGCGCTGGCGCTCCATGAGCTGTTTCATGCCGGGGTAGGCCGTGGGGACGTGGTTGTCCACCCACGCGCGCCAATACTCGGTTTCGTCGGCAAGGGCGGCGTCGTCCATGCCGTATTCGTCGCGGCAGAACTCCAAAAAGCCGGGGTCAAAGTTTTTGACGAAGTATTCCTCCAGCGAGCATTCCTTGCCGGGGTAGCGCGTGCGCGTATACTCGACAAAGCACGGATAGTGAATGGTGGCGGTGCTGTCGACGACGGTGTCATCGTGGTCGAAAACGAGGCATTTGTATTTCATAGCGTTCTCCAAATACATAGTATAAAAATAAGGTTAGCACGGGAAAGGCTAACCTTATTATAGTTATAAAATCAATAAAACGTGGCAACCGGCTGCTCCGGGGCTTGGCATTCCTCGGAGGAGACGTACATCATCACGGGGCCTTTGTGGGAGTAGGCGCGGTGGAACTTGATTTCCACGCGCGCGGTGAGAATCATCCAGGTGTCGTCCTGGACAGAATCGGCATCGTCCCAATCGCACACAAGCCCGGCAAACTGGATGTCCTCCACGCAGCAGGTCATCACGTGCCGCCCGACGATGAAGCTGTGCGGCGGCATTTTTTTGCGGCGCAATGCGCGGCACTTGAAGCGCACCGTCTTCCCCGCGTACTTTTTCGGCTCTTCTGACAAATCGCGGTACCACTCGGCAAAATCGTCATCGCCGATTTCGACAATGGGCGCGTCGAGGTCAAAGGGCAGGGGGTCGACAATCTCGTCATACTCCACCTTGCCTTCGGGGGATTCGTAAGCGATGTCCGTGCGGCGGGAAATGGCGCGCACGACCTTGTGAAACTCCATCTTGTCCATGGCGGGGGTGAAGCGGTTGAATATCACCAGCTCACAGCTTTTCAGCTTGTCATAAACAAGCTGGCGCATGTTGGCGTTGTAGGTCAAAAACGTTCCGGCGTCGGCGAACATGAACTCCTGATACACCATCCAGCCCTCCGGCATCGCGCTGTAAAGCGCGTCGAGCAGCCACATGCCGTTGTACTCGACCACAACGCGCTCGGCGTCGTGCTCGCTGAGCCACTCGGTGAGGTTATCAACCGTCAGCTCGTCCTGGCTTTCAACCTCGTGGATATACACGCCCTTGTCGGCAAACTGGTCGGGCTCATACTCCTCCTCGCCCAGCTCGCACACCAAAAGCAGCGTCTTTTCGCCGTTGCAAAAGCGCTTGTCCTCCAGCGTTTCCTGAATGAACTTGGTTTTGCCGCCCTCCAAAAAGCCTGTGAACAGGTATACGGGCACGTCTTTTTTCTTAATCAAGGCCAAACAGCTCCTTCAATGCCGACTCGTTGAGCTTCGAGCCGATCACGCACAGTCTGCCCGTGACGTCCGCGCCGCCGCGGCGGACGTCCGCCTCGCCGGGGACGTAATCAAAGTAAATCCACTCGCCGTCGTTCGCGTCCACAAAGCCCTTGGCGCGCAGTATCGTGCCGTATTTCTCGCCGTCGGAAAGCTCGTCGAGCATGGCGCGGATTCCGGCCTCGTCAAACTTTTTGGGCGTCTCCGTGCCCCAGCTTGTGAACACCTCGTCGGCGTGGTGATGGTGGTGGCCGTGCTCATGGTCGTGGTCATGGCAGCCGCAGGTGCAGTGCTCATCATGCTCGTGGTGGTCGTGGTCGTGGTGACACTCGTGCTCATCGTGGTCATGGTGGTGATGCTCGTGCTCGTCATGGTCATGGTCGTGGCAGCCGCAGGTGCAGTGCTCGTCATGCTCATGGTGGTCATGCTCGTGGTCGTGGTGGCATTCGTGCTCATCATGGTCGTGATGATGGTGGTGCTCATGCGCCTCGTGCTCCATGTGCTCCATCTCGGCCTTGAGGGCGTTGCCGTCCATGGCGGACTTAATCTGCGCGCCGTCGAGCTTTGCCCACGGGGTGGAGATGAGGCTGGCTGTGGGGTTGAGCTTGCGCAAAAGCTCGGTCGCGGCGAGTATCTTGCTCTCAGGTGCGGTGTCGGTGCGGCTCATGACGATGAGGTCGGCGTTTTCGACCTGGTCGTTGAAAAACTCGCCGAAGTTGCGCATGTACATGCGGCACTTGCCCGCGTCCACAACCGTCACCTTCGCGCCGATAACCGCGCCCTCGACCTTTTCCACGGCGTGTGCCACGTCGCTGAGCTTGCCCACGCCGGAGGGCTCAATGATGATGCGGTCGGGCGCATAATCGTCCATCACCTTTTTCAGCGCCTTTTCAAAGTCGCCCACGAGCGTGCAGCAGATGCACCCGGAGTTCATCTCCGTGATTTCCACGCCCGCGTCCTTCAAAAAGCCGCCGTCAATGGCGATTTCGCCGAATTCGTTTTCTATCAATACAAGCTTTTCGCCCTTGTAGGCTTCCGCGATGAGCTTGCGGATGAGCGTGGTCTTGCCCGCGCCGAGGAAGCCGGAAAAAATGTCTATTCTCGTCATGGTTTTGCCTCCGTGTGCTTATTTTTTCTAAACTCAAATTATAGCACAAATGCCCGATTTGCACAAGCAAAGGGATTTTTTGTTCACAGTTTGTTCTTGCCTTGCGAGCATTATGTGCTATATTCTGCCCTTTTTGCTTGATTTGGCGGCGGGTATGGTCTATAATGGGGGCAACGAAAGAAGAAAACGACGAAAGGGTATGCGCCATGAAGGGAATCATCCTCGCGGGGGGCACGGGCTCCCGCCTTTATCCGATAACGCGCTCTGTCTCCAAGCAGCTTTTGCCCATATACGACAAGCCCATGATTTATTACCCCCTGTCGGTGCTGATGCTGGCGGGGATACGCGAGATTTTGATAATCTCCACCGCGCGCGACATCGGCGCGTTTCAAGAGCTTTTCGGCGACGGGCACAGTCTCGGCCTTGAAATGAGCTACGCCGTGCAGGAAGCGCCGCGCGGCATCGCCGAGGCGTTCATCATCGGCGAGGAGTTCATCGGCGATGACAGCGTCTGCCTCATCTTGGGGGACAATATCTTCCACGGCGGCGGGATAAGCATCGGCGTGAAGGACGCGGCCAAGCTCACCGAGGGCGCGGTCATATTCGGCTATTACATGCCCGACCCCAAGGGGCTGGGCGTGGTGGAGTTTGACGACGAGCGCAACGTCGTCTCCATCGAGGAAAAGCCGGAGCACCCGAAGTCGAATTACGTCGTGCCGGGGCTGTATTTTTACGACAATGACGTGGTGTCCATCGCCAAGGGCGTGACGCCCTCTGTGCGCGGCGAGCTTGAAATCACGGCGGTGAACAACGAATATCTCCGCCGGGGCAAGCTGAAGGTGAAGCTGTTCGGCCGCGGCCTTGCGTGGCTGGATACCGGCACGCACGAAAACCTTCTCGCGGCGGCGAACTTCGTGCAGATAGTGCAGTCGCGTCAGGGCATGTACGTCGCCTGCATCGAAGAAATCGCCTATCGCATGGGCTATATCACCGCCGAGGAGCTGTCCGCCCTCGCCGCGCCCATGCTCAAAACCGAGTACGGCCAATATCTCAAACGCGTCGCGGAGGGTGAAATATGAAGAGGATGCCGCAGACTCGGCATTAACCGGACTTATAATAACAACATCGCCGCGCTGTGGGTTTCCACGGCGCGGCGGTTTGTTTGTGCGGTTTACTTTCTTCTCCCCAGCTGATAGAACGCCACGGCGCTGGCGGCGGCGACGTTGAGCGAGTCAACGCCGTGGGACATGGGGATGCGCACGGTGTAATCGCAATGGGCGATGGTGGCGTCGGCAAGGCCGTCGCCCTCCGTGCCCAGCACCACGGCGAGCTTGTCAAGCTCGGCAAGGCGGGCATCGTCAATGCTGAGGGAATCCTCGCGCAGTGCCATCGCCGCCGTTTTGAAGCCGAGAGCGCGGAGCGTGTCGGTGTACGGCACATCGTCGGGCAGGTATGTCCACGGAATCTGAAACACCGTGCCCATGCTCACACGGACGGCGCGGCGATAAAGCGGGTCGCTCCCCGCGCTGGTCAGCAGCACCGCGTCCATGCCCAGCGCCGCCGCAGAGCGGAAAATCGCGCCGATGTTCGTCGGGTTCATCACGTTTTCCAGCACGGCCACGCGCGCGGCGTCGCGGCAAAGCTCCTCCGCCGAGGGCAGCGCCGGGCGGCGCATGGCGCAGAGCATGCCGCGCGTGAGGTGAAAGCCCGTCAGGCGCGTGAGCACGTCCAAGGGCGCGGCGTACACCGGGACGTCACCCGCGCGGGCGATGAGTTCAGCGCCCTTGCCGTCAACGTGCTTGGTCTCCATCAAAAACGACACCGGCACACACCCCGCGTCCAGCGCGCGGCCGATCACCACCGGGCTTTCCGCCACGAAAAGCGCATCCTCCGGGTGGGCGCGGTTGACGAGCTGATTTTCCGTCAGGCGCGCGTAAATGTCCAGCTCCGGCGCGTCAAAATCATGTATTTCAATCACATTGGCCATCTTTCAAGCTCCTGTTCGAGAGTCTTTATGACAGTATAGCATACCCCGCCGCGTTTATCAAACCCGGCGGGGCGAAATTAAACATTTCCTCGTTGATGTTTTGCACGCGCTGTGGTAAAATAATTATTTAGATAATCTGATTCGGAGAATTGACCCTTATGAGAATGAGAAAAAGACACAACCTCGCCCCGCGCATGGAGAAGTGCGCGGAGCTGATGATATCCGACGGCGCGGCGCACCGCGGGCAGTGGCTCGCGGACTTTGCCGGGTATGACAAAATGCACGTGGAGCTCGGCTGCGGCAAGGGGCGCTTCACGGCGGACACTGCCGCCGCCGCGCCGAAGACGCTGCTGCTGGCCGTGGAAAAAGTGCCGGATGCAATGATAATCGCGATGGAGCGCGTGAATGAGCGGGGGCTTGAAAACGTCCGCTTCATCGACGGGGACGCCGCCGCGCTCAACACGATTCTCGCCCCCGGCGAGGCCGCGCGCATTTACATCAACTTCTGCGACCCATGGCCGAAAAGCCGCGACGCGAAGCTGCGCCTGACCGCCCCGGCGTTTTTGCGCCGGTATGCCGACGTGCTGCCCGTGGGTGGGGAGATCCATTTCAAAACCGACAACACTCCGCTTTTCGACTGGTCGCTGGAGCAGCTTGAGGCCGAGGGCTGGGAGCTGCATGAGCTGACGCACGATTTGCACGCAAACGGTCCTGTCGGCGTGATGACGGACTATGAGGCCAAGTTTTACGCCGAGGGATTGAAAATAAACCGCGTCGTCGCGCGGCGCACCGCCGCCACGCTCACCACCGCCGCGGGCGAAGTGCCCAGACTGCGCAACGCCTCCCTCAACGACGCGCGCGGCGCGCAGGAAAGCCGCGAGGTACACAACGGAGACGAAAAATGAGGTTTATTTCATGGAACGTTAACGGCCTTCGCGCCGTCATAAAAAAAGGCTTTGAGGACATCTTTTGGAGCTTTGACGCGGACTTCGTGTGTTTGCAGGAGACCAAGCTGCAAGAAGGGCAGGTTGAGCTTGACCTGCCGGGGTATGAAAGCTATTGGTGCTATGCCGACAAAAAGGGCTATTCCGGCACGGCGATATTCACCCGGCACACGCCGCTGTCCGTGGCGTACAACCTCCCCCAGGCCGAGCATTGCACCGAGGGGCGCGTGATAACACTGGAATACGAGGGGTTTTACCTCGTGTGCGTGTACACGCCCAACGCGCAGGATGAGCTGAAGCGCCTTGATTACCGCATGAGCTGGGAGGACGCATTCCGCGAATACCTCACCGAGCTTGACAAGACCAAGCCCGTCGTCGTCTGCGGTGACATGAACGTGGCGCACGAGGAAATCGACCTGAAAAACCCTAAGCCGAACATCGGCAAGCCCGGCTTTTCGTATGAAGAGCGCGGCAAGTTCACCGAGCTTTTGTCCGCCGGCTTTGTCGATACCTTCCGCGCGCTCTACCCCGACCGCCGCGACGCTTACTCATGGTGGAGCTATCGCATGAAGGCGCGCGAGAGGAACGTCGGCTGGCGCATTGACTATTTCGTCGTCTCCGAGCGCGTCCGCGATGAGATAAAGGACGCTTACATATTCCCGGAGGTAATGGGCTCTGACCACTGCCCGGTCGGCCTTGACATGACATGGTGAAAATCGGCGACATTGCCATTGACGGCAAGCTGGTGCTCGCGCCGATGGCGGGCGTGACGGATTTCGCGTTTCGCGCCGTCTGCCGTGAGCACGGCGCGGCCTTGACCACCACCGAGATGGTCAGCGCAAAGGCACTCTGCTATAAAGACGAAAAAACCCGCTCGCTTTTGTATATCCACGACCATGAGCACCCCTGCGCCGCGCAGATTTTCGGCCATGAGCCGGAGATTATGGCCGAGGCGGCGGCAATGGCGCTGGAGATATCCGGCGCGGACATATTGGACATCAACATGGGCTGTCCCGTGGGCAAGGTCGTCAAATCCGGCGACGGCTCGGCGCTGATGAAAACGCCGGAGCTTGCCGGGCAGATTGTCGAGAGCGTCTGCCGCGCGGTGAAAGCGCCCGTCACGGTCAAGCTGCGCAAGGGCTGGGACGGGGGCAGCGTGAACGTGACAGAGCTGGCGAAAATCTGCGAGAGCGCGGGCGCGGCGGCCATCGCCGTGCATGGGCGCACGCGGGTTCAGATGTATTCCGGCCGCGCCGATTGGGACATAATACGCGAGGTGAAAAACGCGGTGAAAATCCCGGTCACGGCAAACGGAGATATCTTCTCCGCCGAGGACGCGGCGCACATTCTGCGCTATACCGGGTGCGACCTGGCCATGATCGGGCGCGGCGCGTTCGGCGACCCGTGGCTTTTCGAGCAGGGCAACGCCGCCATCGCGGGTCTGCCCGTGCCGGAGAGGCCGCCGCTGAGTGCGCGCATGGATGTGGCCGTGACGCAAATTGAGGCGCTGAGCGAGCGCGCCGGTGAGCGCGCGGCGTGTCTGGAGGCGCGGCACCATCTCCCGTGGTATCTCCACGGCGTGCCCTACGCCGCGTATTACCGCAATCAGCTCGTGCACGTGGACACGCTTGACGACGTCCGACGCATCGCGGCGGACATCAAGCGCGATTTGAAATAAAAACGCGACATTTTTTGTGTGTATTATAATAAGAACACCTTCAACAAAGGGGGGTATCCTATGACGCGTGAACAGGAGGCCGCTGTGATTCAGGCCGTCCTTGACGGAGACGTGAATGCCTATGAGGCACTGGTCAAGGAGTATGAGAAAAATGTGTATAACCTTGCGCTGCGCATGACCGGCAACAGCGAGGACGCTTATGACATGTCGCAGGAGGCCTTTATAAAGGCGTATAACTCGCTCAACGCCTTTCGCGGCGACAGCAAGTTCTCCGTGTGGCTTTACCGCATTGTCTCAAACGTGTGCCTTGACTTTCTCCGCTCGAAAAACCGCAGACCCACCGTGTCGCTCTCCGTTGAGAACGACGACGGCGAGGAGGTTGAGCTTGACATCGCCGATGAAAGCAGCTCGCCGGAGCTTGTGCTTGAGCGCGGCCTGACGCGCGACGCCGTGCGCCGCGGCCTTGCCGCCCTGCCGGATGACCACCGCGAAATCCTGCTCCTGCGCGAGATTCAGGGGCTGAGCTATGATGAAATCGCCGAGGTCTTGGGTCTGGAGGCCGGAACGGTCAAGTCACGCATTTTCAGAGCGAGGAAAAAATTATGCTCGTTTTTATTAAAAGACGGGAACATTCCCGATTTTGTCTCGTCAAGCAAAGAGAGAGGAGGTGATCTGTCATGAGCGGATGCGAATTTTATCAAGAGCTTATCAGCCGCATGCTGGACGAGGACTTGTCCAGAGACGAGCGCGCCGCCCTGGCGGAGCACCTTGGCACTTGCCGCGAATGCACGGCAATGTATCAAGCGTTTTCCGCATTGTCAGACACCGTTGCCTCCGATTTGGTCGACCCTCCGGAGGATTTAACAGATAACATCATGGCGCAGCTTCGCCGCGCCGAAATAGTGCGCAAAAACGGAAAGAGCAGCCGCCTTTCCCGCCCGATGAAAAACCTCATCGCGGCGGCCGCCTGCGTCGCGCTTGTCGTGGCGGCGGTCGGCGGCGTGGCGGTTGTCAACAACCGCAAAACCGACGCGGCCATCTATGAAAGCCGCGCCAGTCTCATCACTTCGGGCACTCAGTCCGCCGCGGAGGAGGCCGCCGCCTCCGTCACCGCGCCCACGCCCACGCCCGCGCCCACCCCGGCGGCCACGCTGCCCCCCGTGCAGAGCTACACCGTGCCAACCATTCCCGACAGCGAGAATTACGGCTACGTGCCCGAAAAGGGCGGCAGCGGCGCCGCGCAAAAGGCCGCCGCGCCGACAGCGCCCGTGGTGTTCCCGGACTTCACGCCGAATGTGACGCCCACGCCGACGGTCGTGCCGACGGCCACCCCCGCACCCACGGCAGTGCCGACCCCGACGCCCACACCTGTGCCCACGCCGACGCCGACACCCGTGCCCACGCCGACCGCGGCGCCCACCCCGGCTGAAGCCACCGCGCCCGTCGCCGAGTCCGCCGTCGAGCCGACGGCGACCCCCACGGCAGAGCCGACGGCGCAACCCACGGTTGCACCCATGCCCACGCCCGAACCGACGGCAACGCCCGAACCCACGCCCGACGCCGACAACAGCGCCGCCCCGGCAGATAATTCCGCGGCAAGCGCCGCGCCCGCCGACGAGGAAGACCCCAACGCCAACCTCGCCCGCGCCATAAACCTCACCGGCATTGACACCGCCGAGCTTTGCGCCGCACTGTTCACCGATGCCGACGCCGAGGAAACGAACGAGCCCGACGCCGACAACAGCGCCTCGGCGGACAGCCCCGCCGAGGAAAGCGACTCCGAGCTTAGCGTCGGCGACGGCGGCGACGCCGCCGAGCCGCAGCCGCCCAAACCCGCCGAAAAGGCGCAGGAGAACCCCGACGGCGAAAAGCCCCCTGTCGTCTCCGTGCCGGATGAGCTGGACGAAAAGCTCAAGAAGCTGCTGCCCGAAAACGCCGAAAACTCGCGCGTCGATGTCATCAGCTGTGAGCTTGACGGCGAGGAGCGCACCATTCTCGTCTGCCTTGCGGATGAGGCCGTCTCGGTGTTCACGCTCGACGAAAACGGCGATGTGCTTGCCTACGCCCCCGGCCTGAGCGGCGAGGAATATCTCGCGCTCATCGAGCCCTTCATCGCCCGCGCCCAAGAGGCCGCCGACAGCGACGCGGCGCAGCCCTGACAAACAAGTTCGGGCATATTTGACAAAATTTCATTCCCGCTTGGCTTGATAATTTTTATCAAACCGCCTTGAAACCTCTCCATTTGTGTGGTATAATGGCTATAATCGCTGTATTGTTTGTATTTTGACAGGCAAAAAGATTGTATAGCATTCCACGTAAAGGGAGAGGTTTTTCTTTGAAGAATATTAAGGTTTCAAATAACGTCATCCGCCGCCTGCCGCGCTATCTGCGCAAGCTGGACGAGCTGATGAACAGCGGCGTCAGCCGCATATCGTCCTTCGAGCTCGGCCAGCAGCTCGGTCTCACGCCGTCTCAAATCCGCCAGGATTTCAGCTGCTTCGGTGAGTTCGGCCAGCAGGGGTATGGGTACAATGTCGCGGTGTTGCACGGGCAGATCGCCTCCATCCTCGGCACTGACCGGGGGTACACCGCCGTCCTCGTCGGCGCGGGCAACATCGGCCGTGCGCTGATGGACAATTTCTGCTTCAGCTCCTGGGGCTTCCGTCTGACTGCCGCGTTTGACATCAACCCCAAGCTCATCGGTACCGAGTTCAACGGCGTTTCAATTTATGCGCTGGACACTCTGGAAGAGTACCTGCGCGAAAATCACGTTGACGTCGCCGTGCTCACCGTCCCCAAGGACGCGGCCATCCCCGTCACCGATATGCTCACCGAAAACGGCGTTGAGGCGATTTGGAACTTCACCAATGTCGACCTCACCGCGCCCAACAGCTCCGTCATCGTCGAAAACGTCCACTTCTCCGACAGCCTTTTGGCGCTGAGCTACTTCGTGTCCGAGCGCATTGACGAAAAGGCCGCCCGCGCCGCCCGCGCCGAGAGAGCCGAGCGCGGCTGAGACACCCTTTCATTATTAAATAAGGACGAAAAAGCTCCCGCCATGGGAGCTTTTTCAGGTATTTGCCATGAAATTCGACGCCATTATATTTGACCTTGACGGCACGCTGTGGGACTCGCGCGAGGGCATCGCCGCCAGCTGGAACGAAACCGTTGCCGCCGCGGGCGGCGGCGCGCGCTTCACGCTTGATGACATCAGCTCCATCATGGGGCTGACCGGGCGCGCCATCGCCGAGCGGCTTTTCGCCCCCTTCGGCGAGGCGCGGTATGAGCTGTGCGAAAAGTGCATGCACGGCGAAATTGCGTACCTGCGCGCCCACGGCGCGCGGGTGTATGACGGCGTGGAGGCCATGCTCTCCGCGCTTTCCGCGCGCACTCCGCTCTTTCTCGTCAGCAATTGTCAGGCGGATTACGCCGAGGTGTTCTTTGAGCTGACGGGCTTCGCCCCGTATTTCAAGGATTGCCTCACCGAGGGTCACACGAGGCTGAAAAAGGCGGATAACATCCGCCTGCTCGCCACGATCAACGAGCTTGAAAACGTTGTCTACGTCGGCGACACCGCCTTGGACGAGCAGAGCGCCCGCGAGGCCGGCTGCGCCTTCATCCACGCCGAGTACGGCTTCGGCGCGGCCACGTCGCCCGACGGGCGCATCGCCGATCCTGCCGCGCTTTTGGCGCTCATTGACGAAATGGAGGCTGAACCATGACTCACGACACCATCGCCGCCGTCGCCACCGGCGCGCAGGTTTCCGCAATCGGCATAATCCGCATCTCCGGCGGCATGACCTTTGACATTGTCGACCGCCTTTTCTTCCCCGCAAACGGCTCACGCCTGTCCGAAAATGAGGACAGAAAGCTCGTTTACGGGCGGCTCTGCGCGCGCGACGGCGCGCTTTTGGACGTCTGCCTTGCCACCGTCAGCCGCGCCGGGCACAGCTACACCGGCGAGGACACTGCCGAGCTGCAATGCCACGGTTCGCCCGTGGTCCTGCGCGCCGCGCTGGAGGAGATTTTCGCCCTCGGCGCGCGTCAGGCCGGGCCGGGCGAGTTCACCAAGCGCGCGTTTTTGTCCGGTCGCATGGAGCTGACGAGCGCCGAGGCCGTCGCGGATATCATCGACGCCGAGAGCGTCGAGGCCGCGCGCAACGCCGCCGGGCAGCTCTCCGGCGCGGTCAGCCACCGCACCGACGGCGTTTATGAGCTTTTGACCGACATCGCCTCGCACTTTCACGCCGTGCTCGATTACCCCGATGAGGACATTGAGGACTTCCGCATCGAGGCTTACCGCACCGAGCTTGCCGCCGCCTTGGCGCAGCTTCGCGCCCTGCTTGCCACCTTTGAGCGCGGGCGGCTCATGCAAAGCGGCATTCCCGCGGCCATAATCGGCCGCCCCAACGCGGGCAAAAGCTCGCTTCTCAACGCACTTTTGGGCTATGACCGCGCCATCGTCACCCAAATCCCCGGCACGACCCGCGACACCATTGAGGAGAAGCTGCGCATGGGCGCGCTCACTCTCCGCCTCACGGACACCGCCGGCCTCCGCGACACGGATGACGAGGTTGAGCGCCTCGGCGTCGAGCGCAGCCGCCGCGCCATGAACGAGGCCGAGCTTGTCATCGCCGTCGTCGACGGCAACCGCGAGCTCACGGACGAGGACGCGGCGATAATCCGCGCGGCGGAGCGCGCGCGGCATGCCGTCGTCGTCATCAGCAAGTCCGATTTGACGCGCGAGGCCGCCGCGCCCGACACCGCGCTCCCCTGCGTCGCCCTCAGTGCCGTGACCGGCGAGGGGCTGGACGCGCTTGAGGCGGCCATCACCGCCATGTTCCCCCTGCCCGACGTCCCCGCCGGTGAAATCCTCACCAATGCCCGCCAGGCCGACGCGGTCTCGCGCGCCGCCGAGAGCATTGAGGCGGCGCTCGCCGCGCTCACGCAGGGCGCCACGCCCGACGTCGTCCTCACCGAGGCCGAAGGCGCAATGCGCGCCCTCGGCGAGCTGACCGGCCGCAGCATCCGCGAGGACGTCACCAACAAAATCTTCTCCCGCTTCTGCGTCGGCAAGTAAGGCAAAGCGATACAGCGGGGGAAAACTCGCTACGTCGGAGGACTTCGCAACGCCGGTGAAACTTCGCGCCGTTGGGGGGCTTCGCAACGGCGGAGGAATTTTCCCCCGCCGTTGCCGCAAAAAGTATATTGC